>JAHIRA010000016.1 GCA_018818905.1 Patescibacteria group bacterium
AAAGCTGAAGCTAAAGAATCCAAAAAAGTAGCAACATCCACCATCGAGGAACTATTCGAGGCCGGTGCCCATTTTGGTCATGTGGTCAAAAAATGGAATCCTAAGATGAAAAAATATCTTTGGGGGGCTAAGAATGGTATTCATATTTTTGATCTTGAGAAGACTGTGGCTGGACTTGATGATGCTTGCAAAGCACTTACCAAAGCTGCTTTGGAAGGCAAAAGAATCGTTTTGGTAGGTACCAAAAGACAAGCCAAGGCCATGCTCGAAGAAGAAGCCAAAAGAGTAGGTGTGCCCTTTATTACTCAGCGTTGGATGGGCGGTTTAATCACCAACTGGAAACAGGTAAAACTGACCTTAGATAGGTTGAACTCTCTCAAACTAAAACGCGAACAGGGACAGCTCAAGAAATTCACCAAAAAAGAACAAGTCTTATTTGACAAAGAGATAGCTCGTTTGGAAAGAGTTGTGGGTGGTATTGCTACCCTCAAAGACGCCCCTGAAGTAATTGTGGCCATTGATACCCACAAAGAGAAGCTGGCGGTCAAAGAAGCTAACAATCGCAGCGCTCTGGTGATCGGTTTGGTTGACTCAAATGCTAACCCAGACAAAGTTGACTATGTTGTACCTATGAATGACGACTCTGCCAAAGCTTTGGAGATTGTGATCTCGGCTTTTGGAAAGGCTTTGGAAGCGGGTTTGAAAGAGCGTAAAGATTTATCAGTTAGCCAAGCAAAATAAAATGTTAGATCAAATCAAGGAGTTAAGAGAGAAGACCGGCGCTGGAGTTATGGATGCCAAGAAGGCGATCGAAGAAGCCAGTGGCGACATGAAGAAGGCAGTTGAGTTGATTAGAGCTAAAGGTTTGGCTCGGGCTGAGGCAAAAGCCGAACGTGAGGTAAAAAGTGGCAGAGTATATTGTTATACCCATGCTGGTGGTACTGCCGCCGCAATGGTGGAAGTAGCCTGTGAAACAGACTTCGTAGCCAAAACTGAAGAGTTTGATGCTCTATGTAAAGAAATTGCCATGCAAATTGTATCAATGAATCCAACCGATGTAGATGAGCTAATGGCCCAGCCATATATTAGAGATGGTTCAAAGACAATTGAACAGCTAGTTAAAGAACTCGTCAGTAAAACCGGTGAAAATATTCGTATTGTTCGCCTTGCTCGTTTTAAGTTGGGGGTGGAGTAAAGACTAGCTTGTAGTTCCTGTTGTACAATTGTGAGTATATGGTTATAGAACACGAGTTAATTATCTTGTTGCGTCAGAAGTTTGCTAAAGTCATCGAAAATGTAGAAGAAGATTTGGCAACAGTAAGGGTGGGAAGAGCCAAGCCAAGTTTGATAGAAAACTTGGGAGTGATGGCCTATGGTAGCCGGATGCGCTTGATGGAGGTTGCTTCAATTACAGCACCAGATCCGAATATGCTTATTGTAAGTCCCTACGATAAGAGTTTAATGCGGGATATTGAAAAGGCAATTTCTGATAGCGAGATGCAGTTGTCTCCAGCGGTGTCAGGGGACATTATCCGCATTGTTATACCATCACTGACACAAGAGAGAAGGCTTGATTTCGTAAAACTTTTGAAACAGAAAAGTGAGTCGGGTAAAGTGATGCTTCGTCAGGCCAGACAAGATATCAAAGAAAAAATTGATGATCTTAAGGAGCGAAAAGAAGTATCTGAAGATGATATTTTTATGCTTTTAGAACAGCTGGACAAGATAACGGGGGAGTTTAATGAGAAAGTTGAAGAGATGGGTAGAGAAAAAGAAGAAGAAGTAATGGCAGTTTAGTCAAAAAATCCCCGCTATGTGGGCGGGGATGGTTTATTTAATGTACGTTTTTAATGTCTAATCTTCCATATTGATAAGTGAGATTGATGTAAGTATGGTCAGTAGCTCTTTTGATGAGGATGTTGGAACCATCATTTGACATTCTAAATAAGTACTGGACGAATCCGAAGTTGGTGACTGGACCAAGAAGGTCTTTGACGCCATATTTTACGATGCTGTTGAAAAAGTTTGGACCACTGATTTTGATTATCCACAAGACAAGAGCATATCCTGGATACTCAATTTCGTCGCGATAGATAATTGGGTGAAAGTCGGTGCCACTATTGATCCCATGGAATCGAAAGTAATCAGCGTATTTTATGATTTGACATAGCGCGGGTACGTGAGGTTGGTGACTCCTTTTATTAGTAGCACTGATCATTTCGGGAATGGGAAAATTTGTTCCGTTGGCTACAAGAGCTAGTTGTCCGTTAATTCCTATTCCGTTGTTGATGACGAGAATACCATCGTGTATTTTTGTTTCGAAAACGGTAAAACACCTCATAAGACCTCCATATTAATGTGCTGGGATATTTTTGATTGAGATATTATAACGTAGAATGCGGAGTGATGGTTATTTAGCTAGCAAAAACGACAGCCTCAACTTTGGTGATTCTTTCTTCGTGATTTTCGATTTTGGGACGATAGGTAGCAGTGACTTTGTTTTCGATGTGTAATTTATGGATTTCACCAATAAGGTTGTCTTGGATGGTAAGCATCGTGTTTTTAAGATCTGATATATCTCCTTTCATTCCTGATATATCTCCTTTCATTCCTGATATATCTCCTTTCATTCCTGATATATCTCTTTTTATCTCGTTTAGTTGTGTTTGAACGTTTAAAAAACCTTCAGCTGTTCTAGCATCGAGCTTTTCCAGAGCGTCTTTGGTGGCATACTTATTGATCTCTTTTTTGAAATCTTTCTTAGTGAGAAATCTTTCAAGTTTTAGCTTCTTGATGTCCGCATCAGTAATCATAGTTTCAGTATAACAAATATCTTGCTATGATTTAGTAATGCAACTGATTGTTTTTGTTTTAATGCTCTCGGTGTTAATCTTGATTCATGAGCTGGGTCACTTTTTTATGGCGCGTCTTTTTAAGATGAGAGTAGAGGAGTTTGGGATTGGGTTGCCTCCAAGAGTGAGAGGTTTATTTAGAAAAGGAGGAACTCTTTTTAGTCTGAACTGGTTGCCTTTGGGAGGCTTTGTAAGACTATACGGAGAAGACATGGAAAACGCAGAACAAGCTGCTTCACCAGAGGCATTTTTTAATAAGCCGATGTGGCAGAGAGCGGCAGTTTTACTTTCGGGGGTAATGATGAACTTTGTTTTGGGAGTAGTCGTTTTTGGAGTTGTTTATTCGTATCTGGGAATCCCTACTAGAACTGATAAGGTCATGATTGTAGAGGTAGGCAAGGGCACTCCAGCAGAGACAGCAGGAATAATGGTCGATAGCCAAGTAAAGAAAATAGTGTATGGAAAAGAGGAAGTCTCCTTTGTGGGTATTGATGATTTTGTCAAAAAGGTTGACTCACTAAAGGGCAAAGAAGTTGAGTTTTTTTTGATAGAAAAGAGTGGAGTAGAGAAAACAGTAAAAATCACTCCACGAGTTAGTCCACCGGAAGGTCAGGGGGCTTTAGGAGTGGCGTTATCGAGTATTGAGATGAAGAAGTATCCGATTTGGCAGATGCCGTTTAGGGGAATAGTTATCGGTTTGGAAGAGGCTTGGAGCTGGGGAAAAGAAATTGCAGGTAACTTGGGAACGATAGTGGTAAATTTGGTAACAGGAAAAGGACTACTTAAAGATGTTTCAGGACCTGTGGGAATTTATCAGGTGAGTAAAGAAGTATATAAAGTGGGTTGGGTAGCAGTACTGCAGTTTATGGGTATACTTTCGATTAATTTGGCGATTCTTAATATTATGCCGTTTCCAGCACTTGATGGGGGAAGGATTGCTTTCTTGGGAATAGAGAAGATTATTGGTAAGGTGAGGAA
>JAHIRA010000166.1 GCA_018818905.1 Patescibacteria group bacterium
ATGAGAACAATTTTCCCTTGTCCTGATGATTTACATTTGCAACTCAATCAAATACAAGCTACTTCAAGTGACGAAGGAAACGGCGCTGCTCTTAGAACAGCTGTTATTGATTTTCTAAACAAACTGGCCCAAGAACAATATAAAGCCAAAGAAACGGACATGACCGCTATAGTTTTGCGTCAAGTCGAGAAAATGGTGCTGCTTCAAACTTATGACAAGCTCTGGGTAGAACATCTAGAAGACATGAAGGCTCTTCGTGAGAGTGTTGGTCTGCGTGGTTATGGTCAAAGGGATCCCTTAGTCGAATACAAAAAGGAAGGTTTCAAATTATTTCAAAGTCTTCTGGATAGTATTCGAAATCAAGTTGTCTACTCTATTTATAAAGTTGGCGTGGTGACCAAGACCGACACTCCAATGGAGAAAGACAGAATGCAATTTGATGGAGCTAAAAAAGGCGACGATACTCCCAAACCAATTGCCAAGTCCAAGGATGAGGAAGTAGGACGCAATGAGCCTTGTCCTTGTGGGAGCGGGAAGAAGTATAAGAAGTGTTGTGGGAAAAGTAGCTAATTATTTTTGTAAACACGACAAGAGTGTTAGAAAACCTAATTCCGATAATTCGCTCAAAAAATATTAGGGAAATTGCTCTCAAATATAAACTATACCCTGATAGAAGAAAGGAAAAATCAAAAAAATTCATTCAGGGATCAGGGCTTGAAATTGGGGCCTTGAATAAACCGCTTCCAGTTAATGAAGAAGTGGACGTTAAATATGTTGATCTCTTCACAAAATATGAGAACGAGAAAATGTATCCAGAAATTTATCCAAGGGAATTTGTTAAAACAGACTACGTTGGAGATGGATTTTTGCTTTCATCAATAAACGATGCTTCGCAAGACTTTGTGATTGCAAATCACATTTTTGAGCATTCTCCAAATCCTATCTTGGCCCTGAAGAATTGGTCTAGAGTGCTAAAAAAGGACGGAATAGTCTTTATTGTTGTCCCAAGAGTTGACAGATGCTTTGATAATGGAAGATCGATTACTAGCTACAAACATATGGCAAACGACTATTGGGCATACAAAAAAGGCAGTAAAGAAGAGATTTTGAACCGAAATAAAAGACATCTTATGGAATGGAAATGCTTTTCAGAGCAAAATATGCTAAAGGAGCAATCAAGAGAATACAAAAAACCATCATTGTCTGAAATTAAAAAGTTCGTTAAAAACTATGAAGGTGAAGTTGTGGATATTCATTTTCATACTTTCAACCATCATTCTATCAAAGGCATCTTTGACAACATAATTTGTAATTTTGATAAGACTTTAAAGATAGAAGAAACTACAAAGAGACTGCTGGAAGTTATTATTGTTTTGAAAAAAGTAAGTTGATAGTCATAAAGTCTGGTGATGAAGAAGTAGGTAGAAATGACCCATATCCTTGTGGGAGCGGGAAGAAGTACAAGAAATGTTGCGGTAAGTCGGAGTGAAGCTGAGGATTTTGCTATTATCTCAAAGAATTATTAGTACTGATAGTATTAAAATAAATAAAACTAATTCGTAACCCCCATGCCTCATCGCGGCGAACAATTCCTTCACCAAAAAGACCCGCGTCTCCATACCACACAACCCGTAGAACACGAACAAGCTAGAAAAAATAGACGCGGTGAAAAAACAACACAAAAACCAGCAGACAAACTTGCTGACTGGCTTCAGGTTATTGAAAAAACCCACATGGGACACAAAGAAGATCCACAAGTACTGGATCGTATTAAACAGTACTACCACAAAGAATATGTAACCATTACCAAAGATGACATCCCCCAATCTTACTGGGACACGCAAGGCGCTATTGCATGCAATGAAGGTAAAAAGCAAGATCTACTCCATGCAGGTGTAACCATAGAAGAAGTACCAATAATTGATAGTGAGAGAAATAAGAGCACAAAAAAAGTATTTACTTATCCGGACAATCTCAAGGAACAAAAAAAAGAGATAATAAAAAACAATCAAGAGAGGAGTCTCGACAAATGGATCGATTACCTCACCTCAGAAGATGCTACCTATCCCGCCTGGGCTAAGTACTGGGCATTTAGGTCGATAACAAAGATGGGTAAGGTTGAAAAGGTCAGCACTTGCACCTATTGCGGCAGTACCCTCCTACCCCATGCCACGCTTTGTACTGCCTGCAAAGCAGCACTTCGCACCCCCGAAGATACCACTGAAAAAGCTAGATTCAGTAAAAGAAACAAACACACTGTTGCCTCGTTTCCTACTCTCAATCCCCGTGCATTGGCAATGACCATAGGTGCCATCAGATCAAAAGTGGACGAAAAACAAAAACCAAAAAAAGACCGGGATTCTATTGAGAATATAAGCTCCAATCTCTCCGACGACGAATTCAAAAGTCTCCTTTCAACAGAGGACTTCTCACGTCTTTACGCCCAGTTTTTAGTTGAAATGCCTGTGTATACAATCGAAGGACTCAAAGAAACCAGAGGAGCATGGACAATGTATCCTAAAGGAGCAGATCCAGCAAAACTAGTAAATTCCCTCGAAAAATACCCTCTGGGATGGTGTACCGCTGACTTTGAGACTGCAAAAAAGCAACTTGAAGGCGGTGACTTTCATGTCTATTATTCTATCAACAAAGACGGCGAAGCAGTTATCCCACGCCTTGCGATACGCATGAAGGATGGTAGAATAGCTGAGCCACCCCGAGGCATCGCTCCTAATCAAAACCTTGATCCATATATTAATCTTGAGAAAGATGGTGAAAAAGGAGTACTTGACAAAAAGCTTGAAGAGTTTGGTCAAGAAGCTGATGCGTTCAAGAAACGATCAGCTGATATGAAACAATTGACTGAGATAGAGCAAAGAAACAGCAAAGGAGAAGAACTCACTACAGAAGATCTACGCTTTGTCTATGAAATTGATGCACCAATAAAAGGGTTTGGATATCAAAGAGACCTACGGATAGAAGAGATAAAAGAAGGAAGAGATGTTAAAACTGACCTTTCACAGATCACTGGTTTCCCAGTAGAGCAGATTAGTATTACACAAGAAGAGGCATTGCGGGGTGGTATTATGTTTCATTATGGTAGTCTTAACTTGAAAACCCTCACATCCGCTAAAGGGCTTACACTTCCTAAAATCCTAAGCGGTAGTCTTTATCTCAATAGGCTTGCATCCATTGAAGGACTAACCCTCCCTGAATCCATTGGAGGCGGTCTTAATCTTTCCAGTCTTACATCCGCTAAAGGGCTTACACTTCCTAAAATCGTAAAGGGCACTCTTTATCTCGGTAAACTCACATCTGTTGAGAGACTACAATTTCCTGAAACTTTAAATGGTGGTCTTTATCTCAGTAGTGTTGCATCTGTTGAAGGACTACAATTTTCTGAAACTATGCTCGGTAGTCTTTTTCTCAATAATCTCACATCCGCCGCAGGAGTAATATTTCCTAAAATCCTTAGAGGTGATCTCAATCTCAACAGCCTTACATCTGCTAATGGAGTAAAATTTCCTGAAATAATAGATGGTGATCTTGAGCTGGACAGTCTCACATTCGCCGCAGGAGTTAACTTCCCTAAGAATATTGGTGGTAGTGTTTATCTGAAAAGTCTTCCAGAATCTGAAAAAGAACAACTAAGAAAACAGTATCCTCAGTTTTCTATTCATTAGATAATGTGGAAGAAAATATAGCGTTATCAATTAGCACTGGTTGGAAGATAGATGGTGCAATAAAAAGTTGACACTCAGGTAAAGAATCTTGACGCAACACAAAAAACACGTTATCCTACAATAAAAGGAACCATATATTTATGAAGAGTATATTTCTCAAAAGTATTTTAGTGTTTTCGTTTCTTGGAGTTTTTTTGTATGCAGGCAATGCGCAGGCAGTCGATTATATGGCTCCTGAGGCGCATGTCTATGACATCAAGACCAACAAAGAAACTGGCAAATTCTACCCATTTGATAGAACCTTTAAAGGTGGTGGAAAAGTCGCCGTTGGCGACATGAATGCCGACGACAAAGATGACATTCTGGTTGGTGCTGGTCGCGGCGGTGGTCCTCAAGTCAGAATGTTTAACGAGATCGGCAAATTCACTGGTTACAGCTTTTTCCCATTTCATCCCAATTTCAGAGGCGGAGTTGATATCGATATGGCTGACACCGATGGCGATGGTAAAGATGAGATGATTGTGAGTCAATTCTCAGAAGGTCAGGCCTGGGTCAAAGTTTATGAATTTGATAAAGCCAAAACTATTCGCGCCGAGTTTATAGCTTATGGTGGTGACTTTCAGGGCGGAGCCCATGTTGCCGGTTGTGATATCAACGGTGACGGCAAGGCCGAAATTATTACTGGTTCCGGAGTTGGTTCAACTGCACATGTGAGAGCCTTTGATGGTAAGGGTAACTATATTGGATTTGATATTTTTCCATTCGAAAAGAGCCATCGCGGCGGTGTTGATGTCGCTTGTGCCAACGTTGACGGCGGAGCTGAAAGCGAGATTGTCGTTGGTAAATCAAGTTTTGGCCAATCTCAGGTTAAGGTTTACAAAACAACTGGTGCCAGAAATGTTGTTGGTGACTTCAAAGCCTTTGATGATGGTCATAGAGAAGGTGTTAATATCGCTGGCGGAGATGTCGATAATGATGGCAAGGACGAGATCATTGTCGGAACCAATGGCAATGGACCACAAGTCAAAACTTTTGAAGCTTATGGCAAGAAAATTGCCTATAGTGTTATGCCCTACAAAGAGGACTTTAGAGGTGGTGTCAACGTCGCCTTTGGTAATGTAGATGGCAAAGATGAAGGTGAGATTGTGACGATGCCCGGAAGAAGAGTTTGGGAGGGTCGTCAGGGAGTTTATAAGTACATTGAAATTGATGTCGGAAAGCAGAGACTCTTTGCCTATCAGGCCGGAAGAAAGGTAAAGGAATTCCCGATTTCTTCCGGAACTTTCAAATACCCATCGCCGATTGGAGATTTTAGAATCTGGTCCAAACCAGGAACTGTCCGCATGAAACACGAGTATGGACCCAATCATCCAGATAATTATGATATTCCCGATGTGGCCTCGACTATGTATTTTCATGGTCCCTATGCACTTCACGCCGCTTATTGGCACAATAACTTTGGTAACAGAATGAGCCATGGGTGTGTTAATATTAGACCTAGTGAAGCGGCTTGGTTGTTCCAATGGTCCAATGTCGGTGATAGAGTTTATGTTAGACCATAGCTTAAAACAAGAACCAAAAAAAGATGTCCTCAGGTGAGGACATCTTTTTTTATATTATTATTGATTTCTAAATAGGAATAGTGCTAGAATAAGAACACATTAATGAAATGATAAGAATGCGAAAGAAAATTTGGCTGGCTTTTGCAGCTATCTTAGTATTAACAATTTTGGCCGGGGTGATTGATTACCCCAAAGGTCCGGATCTCAAAATAGATTGGGGCGACTTTAAGGTTGATAAAGAAATCAAGATCAATCTAGGCTTAGATCTACAGGGCGGCGCCCATCTGGTTTATGAGGCAGATATGTCAAACAAGGCCCCAGAAGAATATGATGACGCTCTTGCTGGAGTTAAAGATGTGATAGAAAGAAAAGTCAACGCACTAGGTCTTAATGAACCGGTGATTCAAACAAATAAAAGTGGAAACAATTACCGAGTTATCATTGAGCTTCCTGGTGTTACGGATGTCAATGAAGCTATAGAAATGATTG
>JAHIRA010000167.1 GCA_018818905.1 Patescibacteria group bacterium
AGTGTCCTGGTAAAACTCGTACGCTTCTTTGGAAAGAAGACCCAAAAAACCAGCGAAGGGAATAACGACAAGCAAAACCACCAAAACACACATTAAAACCGCCGCTACTCTTTCTCTCCCCTTGAGAATTTTGACTAACCATTGATAAATTGGATAAAAAAGAAGAGCTAGTAGAGACGAAAGAATAATGGGGGTTATAAAAGGCCACAGAATTTTGACAAAAAGATAGAAGACCCCAAAAAAGACCGCAAAAAAGAAGATGCTTAGAATCCACTTGCGAGTTTTGTTCTTTTCTTCTGGAATAGAAATCTTGCTCATATTTTGCACTATTCTTTGCTTTCAGGCAGAACCACCAAAGTTTCTAGCAACTGATCAAAATCATCTTTGTACTGCTCGTACTCTTTGTCGCTTCCGTAGA
Organism: Patescibacteria group bacterium; assembly: GCA_018818905.1. Taxonomy (GTDB): domain Bacteria; phylum Patescibacteriota; class JABMPQ01; order JABMPQ01; family JAHIRA01; genus JAHIRA01. The sequence continues at coordinate 419 of JAHIRA010000167.1, forward strand.
GAGCAAAAGTATAAACGTCACCTTCTTTCAGAAGGGTGACCGTGGTCATCATACCCTCGTAATCAACCTCTTCTTTGACAGCTTCGAAGTCACCAACAGTGATTTTCTCTAGTGACTTGGAGTCCATATAGCTATGCCCTTCCTCAATCCACTCGTCTAGGGTCTGGTTTTTGGCGTTTTCTTGCACCACCACCTCAACTTTGACACCCGGCACTTCTCCAACAGTGGTCGCTTCTTTGGGGTCGTAGCTAGTGTAATAAACAAAAGGAGAAATATCGCTATTGATACCGTCTTCAAAAAAATCTTCTGGGGGAACAAAGGCGTAACCATAGGCTTTGTTGACATAGCCTATGTCGCCAACTTTTTCCCGGAGGGTTTCTTGGTCAGTCTCAGTGATTTCTTTCTTGACTTCAAGTTCTGCTTCTGAGCCTTCGTAATTGGACTGACTTGGAACTGAGTCAGCTATATCTTCACCGCCCTCAACCGTTGTCTCTTCTTCTGTTTTCTTAAAGAGGCCAGAGAGAGGATCTGATTCTGTCCCATCTTGAGAAGCATCCTTTGACTTGGTGAAATACATAACTCCAAAACCAATACCAGCCCCGAGGACCAAAATTAAAACCAGCGCCACCACTACTTTCAGAGAGCTTTTCTTTTTTGAGGTTTCCATAATAAAAAATTAGGGTATTTATGCTTCTATCGTAACATAATTTCAGTTTTGCTCAATAACTATCTGCTTTTTTCTGAAACTCCGCTCTCCATCTTTTTATTTTGAGACCCCTTGAGCAACATATTCTGAACAGCAATCAGAAGGCCAATCAGAAACCAAAAATGGAAAATATAGAGAATAGAAAAAGTATTATATTGAACAAGAATAGCCGTCAAAGCAATCAAGAATCCCAAAAGAACTATTTTGAGCTCTTTGTCTTGGCCAAATTTAAAAGCCTTCAGACTTCTAATGTAAAGAAAGGCTAGTAGACCAAGAAAAGCTAGTAGACCCAGCACTCCCCGTTCTGCTAGAATTTCTAGATAAAGATTATTGGCAATCAGCCAGCCGTCCCTTGGGGTTGTATACGGACTTTGAGCCACTTCCGGACCAAAATTCCCCACCCCCACTCCAAGCAAAGGATTTCTTTTGGCCATCTCCAGAGCCTGATCGTAGGTTCTGCTTCGCTCCTCCAAAGCTACCCCGGTCGAGAAATTGGTAGAATGACCAACAAAAGTATCTAATCCACTTCTTTCGTCAAGACCAACGAACTGAAAAACCGCGACAGCGACCACTATTACCACCAAAACAAGAGGAATTAGGCGCGATGGTTTGATAAAGTATTTGAAAAACAATAAAAACACAAGGACAAGGACCACCCCGAAAGCCAAGTAAGCTCCTCGGGAAACAGTTAGAACAAGATTTAAAGTGGCTAGCCCAAGTAAGACCATAACCGACAGTCGACTCAGAGTAAACACTCGATCAGGCTCTGACTTATTGTTCTTTTTGACCCCACTAAAATAAAAAACCAAGAGAAAAGAAATAGGGATGAGTAAGAAATTTCCATAATATAGCGGTTCCAAAGCAGTTGATTGAACTCGAGGAAAACCAAAAACACTCTTGGTGTAGTGTTCGCGAAGACCAGTTAACTCCTTAGGTAGCCCCGCCATATCACCCAAAAACTGATAAATACCAAAAATTGAAACAATAAAGGTCGACAAAAGCAGAGCAAGGATGACTTTTTTAAGTATCTTCTTGTCTTTAATTAGATCACCAAGGGCCAAGCTCATCAGAATAACAAAGAATTCAAAAGCAAAAACCAAAATTGACCGTTCGATGTTAATGGCTTTAATAAAGCTTAAAACAGACAAAGCCAGAAAAACAAAAACTGGCACAATGAGCGGATTCTTGATCTTGAAGCCTTTTTTCTGAGTCAAAAAGAGGGCTATCCAGGCCAAAAGAGTAATAATGGCAAAGACTTGACTTGGCCTGACTGTCAGAGAAGCCAGGTCAAAAGAGCCTATTCTTTCAAATGGTAATAGAAAAGCAACCAACACGGCACCAAACCAGGGCTTTTCCACAATTTTGAGGATCAAAAAGAAAAGCACTAGGCCCACCGCAATAATAAGAGGAGCTAGCTTGGTAAACGTCACCACTAAAGCCACTGTCAGAAAGACTGCCAGGACTAAGCTAACATATTTTAGAATTTTGGTACTAATCATGAGAAGATGTCAATAAAGCCTCAAAGTCACTTATCATACGATTCTCGCTGAAGTTTTGCAAGACTCTTTGGCGACCTGACTGACCGAGCTTGCTTCGCAAATTTTTATCAGCAGCTAGCTTAAGTAAAGCTCGAGAAATGGCCTCAATGTCTCCAATAGGCACCACTAACCCAGTGTGCTGATTTTCAACAACCTCAGCCAGGCCAGAAATATTGGTCGCCACCACCGGGAGCTCCATGGCCTGAGCTTCAGCGGCCGCAAGACCAACCGATTCTTTGGCCCTTGAAACTAAGGCAAAAATATCAAGTCTCGCCAAAAAAGGGACGAGCTCTTGTTGAAAGCCTAATAATTTAACTTTCTCCTGAAGCCCCAGCTTGGCAATTAACTGCTTGAGAGCCTCTTTTTCTGGCCCGTCACCAGCTATCTGGAGTCTCAAGTCTGAACGCTCTTTTAGAGCCCGAGAAAAAGCCTTAATCAAGTCATCAAGAGCTTTTTCTTTGACTAGACGCGAAGCAGTCCCGATAACTATATTTGGGTCCTCGACTTTATCTTTGGCTACGGGCTTGAATTTCTCAGCATCAATTCCGTTATAGATGACCTTGAGATTCTTTCGAGCCACTCCCATATCTTCAAGAGAACTGGCTACATCTCGCGAGACAGTTACGACAGTAGCGTATTTTGAGAACCAATTATAGAAAATTTTGAGCGGGTTTTGCTGATATGACTTTTCTATTCTTAGGTGTTCCATCCAAAAAACTCTGAAACCAAGCAGGCGAGCCATAGGAGTTATGAGAACTTTTTCGGTATAAGAAAGGCAAAAAAGAGCCCGGGGACCCTTCTGTCTATACTTTAGAAGTAAGAAACTCAGATAAACAAAAGAAATAGGAGCAAGAAACGGAAATAGTAGCAGGCCCTTAACAGAGACTGGTTCAAGCTGCGCCCAGACTTTGTGAGCTGGGTAGCTCCTCTTCTTAAACTCGGACAACAGAACATTATCAGAAGATAGCAACAAAAAATCAAAGCCTTTCAAGGAAAGCTTCTTAACTAGCGTTAAAGTATGAAACTCGCCTCCGCCTATCAAAGCATTATGAGGGAAGCGAGTGATAATAACTTGCACTATTTTGACTCAATTTTTAGTGACTCAAGAAGCTCTTTAATTTTCTCTTGTTGCTCCACTGGCTCCAAGAATGTTTTTCTGATCTCGGCTTTTTTGGCCCGCACAAATTTCCTCATCCCTGAACTCATTGTTTTTGACATATTAATAAAAATAACTGCTTAAGTAGCAGTTTCATTCTAGTATATTATCCTTGTGAAGCCAAGGGACAGTTTACATCTTCTTGAGAGAAATGATTTCAACAATTATCTCTTTGGAAATACCCTTGAAGAGATAAAGCGCCACCAGATAGGTCAGCAAAGCAGCTATTAAGGGAATAGACAAATTGAGACTCGAAGGAATTAGGAGCAAAACCAAGGCCATCGCCCCCGTAGCCAGAAGTGACCTAGAGAAGACATTCAATGATGGTTTAACCTTAAGATACTTATAAACAAGCACGGCCGGAGCTATAAACATAATAATTTCGGTGACGAGAGTTGAGGCGGCAGCCCCGTAATAAGAATATTTGGGAATAAAAATCAAGCTAATGCCAATAGCAAGGATGAAGTTAAGAATATAAACCGGAATCAGTTTTTTCTGGAGATTGGCCGCGACAACAACATTGCCAAAAAGATTACTAAAGAAAATGGCTCCGACAGCAAAGATTAACACCCTGAGAACACCACCAGAAGCAGCAAAATCTTCGCCTCCCACAAGAACTATCAAGCGCTCGCCCAGAAAAAGAGTCCCACAAATAATAGGTAGGATGAGAATTGAAATAGCGTCAAAGCCCTTTTGGAAAGCATTCTTGAACTTGCTTTTATTTTCGTGAAGATATTTGGAAAAAATTGGAAACAACAAGCCCGCAAAAATAGCAGCAAAGGTGGTTAAATTTTCAAGAATTTTCTGAGCCCCGCCCAAAATACTGACTTCGGCTTCGCTTTTGAGCCAAGTAAGAATAAGTGGACCAGCTTTGAAATAAAGAGCATTGAAGATAACGTTTACTGCTAGCGGAGCCGTAACGAGAGCGATATATTTCCAAACTTTGAAGTCAAAAGCAAGTTTGATTTTGACATATTTACGAGCAAAAAGATAAAGCACAGCAAAATTAAGCAAAGCCGCAATTGAATTAGTACCCACAACCCACAGTAAACCAAGCTCTAGTTTAACCACAATAACCACGGCCAGAAGCCAAAACAAACGACCAACCACCTCAGCAATGGAAACTTTTTCCATTCGCAGATGTTTTTGAAAAAGGCCGGTTAGAAGCTGATTGAAGCTCATAAACAAGAAGGCCGAAGCATTAACGAGAATGGCCATCTTGGTAATATATGAGTAAGGCAAGAAAAAATAAAGAATCAAGCCCGCTACCAGAAAAACAAAACAGGCTACAACAAGCCTGATGGTCAGAGTATTAGAAATAAGCTGCTGTTCGTTGGCCCCTTTTTTGGATATTTCTCTGGTGACAATCAGATAGAGCCCCAGATCAAAAAAGATAGCAATGAAAGACAGATATGTGATGGTTGTGATGTACTGACCATAACCATCATTGCCTAAGTAACGCATCATCAAACTGATGGTCACCAAAGCAATTAGGGTGCCCAAAATCTTTCCTGTAAACTGGATAGCTGTATTATGAGCAATCTTTCTAGTAAGTGACATGTTTGTTTGAGTCTATCTAGACCGGGATACTTCTCTTAGGCTTAATAACCACTCTTCTCTCCGGCTCAACGCCACGACTTTCAGTTTCTACCTCGCTTCTTTCGGCAACTGCCTTATGAACAACCCGTCTTTCAAATGAAGACATGGGCCTCATTTCAATCTCTTCACCTTCTCTGAGAGCCTTTTCGGCCAAAGAATGTGCCAGGCTTTCTAGAAAATCTTTTCTTTCTTTGCGGTAATCATTGATATCGAGCGTGAATTTAAAGAAAGTGTTAGTTTTTTTCTGAACCGTGGCCCGCAAAAGATGCTGGAAAGCCAGTAAATGGTTACCGCCTTGGCCAATAAGCAAAGAAGCTTCTTCAGATTCAATATTGAGCACAATCAGCTCTTGTTCGTTCTCGGTGTCGAAATCAATTCTAGCTCTAACCTCACCCTCGACTCCCATATTGACCAAATAACCCTGGCAAACCTCTTGGAGATGTTCGATGATAGTAGCGCTTGATTCAGGCATTTTTTTCTTTCTTATCTTTTCTTGTCAAAATATATTGTTGTCCAACAGCAAAGAGCGTGGCCACAACCCAGTACAGTGTTAAACCTGCTGGTAAGCTCATGCCGATAAAAACAGTGATAACAGGCATGAAGTAGATCATCTGCTTGCTAAAGATGCTACTCATATCGGCCATGGAGCTACCCTTTTTGTTAGATTTCTTGGTTTTGGGGGCAATCATCTTGGACTGCGCAAATTGGAAGATACCTGCCAAGAAAGCGAGGTAAATATTGACTTGAGTTAAATCAACAATACCCAAAAACATGGTATTAATAACTTCTGGCCTTGCCACAAAACTATAAAGCTGATCAAGATTTTCGGCACTGGTGCCGACACTAAAAACCTTATATAAAGCAAAAATGATCGGCAACTGAAGCAAAAGAGGCAAACAAGAACCAAAAGGATTAATCTTGTTCTCTTTGTAGAACTCCATAACCTTCTGGTTTTGGAGATTTTTGTCGTCTTTGTGCTCTTTTTTGATAGCTTCAATCTTGGGCTGCAGTTCTTGGAGAGATTTTTGGGACTTGAGTGATTTTTGGGCCAGAGGAAAGAGCAAGAAGCGAACAATAATGGTGACAATAATGATCGCGATGCCAAGATCTGGCCAGGGCAAAATATTATAGACGGCCACCAAAAGATTTAAAATTGGCCTGAAGAGAACCTCGTTGTAAATTTCGATAATAAACATATATTATATTCTACTTTTTAGGTACTGGATCAACTCCTCCTTTGCCAAAAGGGTTGCAGCGCAGAATACGATAACCTCCAAGCACTGCTCCTTTGAGCAAACCATGCTCATCAATAGCTTCATAGGCATATTGACTGCAAGTAGGATGAAAGCGACAGAAGCCGTATTGGAAACGACCCTTTAGAAAGCCATGGTCGGGAGAAAGTGTCTTTTGATACAAGCGAATCAGAAGTAAAAAAGGGACTCTAATAATTCTCACTTTTTTCTCCATTATTGCTTTTGATAAGCTGGGCCTTAGCAAATAGCCGCATCAAGCATTCTTCTATGTCTTGATAGCTTTTTTCAGCTATTTCTGGTCGAACAAAGACCACCACATCAAATCCACTTTTGAGTTCCCGAAGGTGCTTTCTTGTTGCTTCTCTGAGTCGCCTTTTGACTTGGTTTCTAAGAACTGCTTTTTTGGAGACTTTGAGTCCAACCAAGAAAGCCAGCCTTGAATCTGGAAGCTGATTGGGGACTTTTTTGAGTGACAGAAAGCCAAACCCAGCAAAGCGTCCTTGACGATGCACTCGCTTAAAGTCTCGATCCTGCCTGAGTCTGTTTTCTTGTGGCAGCATTAAAAATAACTAAACGGAAAGTTTTTGTCGTTTTTTACGACGACGTCTGGCAATCACTTTTTGACCGCCGGCACTTTTCATGCGAGCTCTAAAACCATGAGTTTTGGCTCTTTTTCTTTTCTTGGGCTGATAAGTTCTTTTCGTTGACATATTTATCTAGCAATTAAAAAACTGACTTAGCGCAATTGTAACAAGGATAATCCCCTCTGTAAACCCTTTCAGAGGTCTTGTCTATTTAGAATAAATAAATTATCATGAAAGCATGAAACCTATTATTTTAGGCGGGACAAGCAATCCAAGCCTAGCCACAAAAATTGCCAAAGAACTCAACACTAAACTAGGTTCTCTTGAGATAGAGCGTTTTTCTGATGGCGAAATTTACGTCAACATCAAAGAGAAACTCAAAGGTAAAGAAGTCTTTATCATTCAATCATGTTCCAACCCAGCCAATGAGCACCTAATGGAAACACTTTTAACTATTGACGCAGCCAAAAGAAGTAAGGCCAAAAAAGTGACGGTAGTTTTTCCTTTTTATCCTTATAGAAGACAAGAGCGGCAAGTTAAGCCCGGAGAAGCCATTAGTGCTGAATTGGTCGCCAAACTTGTTGAAGCGGCCGGAGCTGACGCTGTTATTGCTGCCAATCTCCACTCTACCACCATTGAACCTTTTTTCAAGATACCAATTACTCATGTTAGACTATGGGACATCTTCATTAACTATTATAAGAAAAAAATAGGTTCTACACATAATTTTGTTGTCGTGGCTCCCGACGCCGGCAGTATGCGTCGTTCCAAAACTATAGCCCAAGGCCTAGGCATTCCGCTGGTATTGGTAGAAAAATCTCGCCCTAAACACGACGTTGTAGAGATAAGCAATATTGTCGGTGAAGTCGAGAACAAAAACATCATCATGATTGATGATGAAATAAACACTGCCGACACGCTCTTGAGCGTCGCTGAGGCTCTGCAAAATCTAGGAGCTAAAGACGTTTTCTTTGCTGCCGTCCATGCCGTATTGTCAGGCCCAGCTATTAAAAGAATCAAGAAACCATATTTAAAAGAAATTGCCGTCACCGACACCGTGCGCCTACACAAAGAAAAACAACTTGCTAAAATAAAAGTCCTGACCGCTGCCAAAGAAATTGCTACTGCCATAAAAAAAGAAACATTATGAGCTCCAAAGCCATTAATCACTTGCTAGAAAGAAACGTTAGTGAAGTCATTGTCAAAACAGACCTCAAAAAACAACTTGAAGACAAAAAGAAACTCAAAGTTTATCTAGGGGTTGACCCTTCTGGGCCCACTATCCATTTGGGCCACGCTGTAGTTCTTAGGAAACTAAAAGAATTCCAAGATTTGGGACACGAGATTATTCTTTTGATTGGTGATTTTACAGCTCAAATTGGCGATCCTACCGGCAATAGCAAAACAAGAGTCCCGCTGAGTAAGGCTGAGATTGCCAAGAATTTTCACGACTATCAGGCACAGGCGACCAAAATCATTGCTTTTGATGGCGACAATCCAGCCCAGATAAGATTTAATAGTAGCTGGCTAGGAAAACTCACTTTCGAAGATCTTATAAAATATGCCGCTTGCTTTACTGTTCAGCAAATGCTTGAGAGAGACATGTTTGAAAAAAGAATCAAAGAAGAAAAGCCTATTGGTCTACACGAATTCTTCTACCCTCTCATGCAAGGTTATGATAGCGTTGCTCTTGAAGCCGACGTTGAGATTGGTGGGACTGATCAAACCTTCAATATGCTCTGTGGCCGCACTCTCAGACAAAAACTAGACAGCCAAGATAAACAAGTTCTAACTGTCCCACTTTTGCTGGGTACTGACGGCCGCAAAATGAGTAAGTCTTTTCATAACGACATCGGCATCAACGAGAGCCCCAAAGAACAATTTGGCAAGATTATGTCAATGAAGGACGAGTTGATTATTGATTACTTCAAGCTCTGTACCAATCTAAATGTTGATGAGATTAAACTCATCAACAAGTCACTCGAAAAAGGTGAGAATCCTCGAAACATCAAAGCCAGACTAGGTTTAGAAATTGTCACTCTCTATCACGGTGAGGAAGCAGCCAAAAAAGCTTCGGAAGAATTTGATCAAATTTTTAAAGACAAAAAAAAACCAAGTCAAATACCAGTCCTAGACCTAACAGCTCAACCTGTGCCTGTCGTAGATTTAGTAGCTAGCGCTGACAGCACTGCTAGTCGTGGCGAAATCAAGAGACTGTGTAAGCAAGGTGGCATTAAAATCAATAACCAGAAAGAAATAGACTTTCAAAAAAAGATCACCCCTAAAACAGGGATGATCTTGCAAATCGGTAAACGAAAGTTTTTTGAGATCAAAATAAAATAACAATTCTAGAGCTTTTCTTTGGTGGCCTCAAGAAGTCTTGTGATCATTTTGGCGCTGTCCTCAGTAGCTTCTTCCCAACGAATGACGTGGATTGTTATTTTTATGATAGTCTTGGCCTCAAAAAGATTAATCGCCTCGACAGTATAATCATCTTTGTTAATAACTTCAAAGTATCCAGACAAAAACTTCTGACGCAAACCCTCAATACGCTTTTCTCCTAAAACTTTTCTTTGACTAAAGCCAAAGTAACCTTTTGAAAACTGAGCTAGAAAATCTCCCACGTCGCTTTCTCTGGCAAAAATATGCGCGGCAGAAAAGTCGATGAAATATATTTTATCACCGATAATAATATTTTTGGGATGGAAGTCGCCATGGGTAAAGGATTGGTTCTTGAGGTATCGACCTTCTTGTTGATATATTTTTTGGGTGACAGTTCGAAGCTCTTGTTTTTTTCTTTCTTCTAGTCGACTATTGTTAATGGAGCCTAGGCTGTATTCCAAAAATTCTTCTTTATCCTCTTTTTCATAGTTATATTGCGGAGCTATCTGAGGTGGAATTTGATGCAGCCTTCCTAGAGCGCTCCCCACAGTTTGAAAAATTTCTTCTAGGTTATCTTGGCCTTTTTCTATTTCTTTAATTAGAGGCTCACCAGGGGCACTAAAATAGAAGAGGGTATTAATATTGTCAAAATAGCCAAGAGGCTTACTGACCTGAACCGGACCTTGATTAAAGCCCGACTCATAAACATGTTTAAGGTATTGATAAATAGGCTTCCAGAGTCCTGTGACGTGAGCGACGCCAAAAATTTCTCTCTCTTTTCCCGCATAAGACAAAGTATAGCGGACAACAAGAGAAATTAGCTCAGGACCTTCTAGAAATTCTTTGAAGGTTTTGATTTCAAGAACACTAATTTTCTGTGCTTCCTGCTTGTCAAACAAGGCTTTCTGGAAAACAGGAGAATTGAAAAAGTTATTTATAAAATCTTTGTCGATGATATTTTTGATGTCGAAATTTTGCATATCTTGCCTCATGATTTAAGAAAGCCCAAATGTTTGCTGGCCACAATAAACATAGCATGACTCCATGCCAGCGGCTTAATGCCTTCTCTAAAGTCTTCAAATATTTGCTCGGGAATAAAACCATCGTCATCAATTTTGTCCAAGACCCAGAAGTAATACTCTTCAGATTTATTACGATCTCCTTTGGTAGCATAATAAATTGCCATCCAGAAGTTGAGAATCGGCCAAGCACCTCCGCCTTCGTGACCACTACCTTCCCCGTCATAATAATCCATCTCAAAACGATGGACACCACCGTTTTCAACAATTTTTTCTTCCATCATTTTAACAGTATTGATCATTCTTTCGTCGTTAGCTTCTACAGCTTCAAATGGATAGACCAAGCCAAGTAACGAGGCGTCAACGTTAAAGTCATCTATTCTGCCATGGTTTCTAAGAAAATATTGTCGCTCTTTGCTATAGGCTTGCCCCACCAACTCTAGCATCTGAGAAGATGCTTTGGCCCAACTGGGATTGTTTATTAGTTGGTCAGCAAGCATCAAACCTCGACCACAGGCGGCCAAAGAATAGGTGAAGTTGTTTTCCATTTTGGTTGAGGTTCGTCGGGCACCCTCTTCCCACAGATCAACAGTGTTTTTGAAAAAGTATTTGCCCTTCCACTCAGAAACAAGTCCATCAGCGAGTCTTCTAATTAAAACTTCATGCTCTCTACATTTATCACGCTCATCTTTGAGATGCTCATAGATAGCCCATAGAATTGTCCCGGCCTGATCAGGCTGAAACTGACCGCTACCCTCTTTGCGCCCATTGGTAGCATAGCGCTCAAAGAGAAGTCCTTCTTTAACAAAGTCCTCGGGTCTACTTTCTAGCCAGGCAAGAAAAGGGTTTGTAATATCAAGACCAATCATATCAGCGGCAACGCAAATATATGCCGCGTCTCTGGGCCAAACATAGTGATAATTCTTGGCGTGTCTAGGATAGTAGGGCTGATCGGTATTGGCCGCCACAATGCCCCCGTTAATAACAGAAACGTCTTTTATTACTTCCTTGCTTCGCTCAATAGTTTTTTGGATTTTATCTTCTTGGGTCATATCTTTTTGCCCCTTTCGATAACTCTTTTGTAAATAACTTCGTACTTCTCGACCATTCTTTTTTCCGAAAACATCTGCTCGACTCGTTTGCGACAATTTTTTCTTTTAATCTGGTCAATCTTTTTGACCGCCTCTATCATCCCCGCCCTGTCTTTGACAATGAAGCCAGTCACTCCATCCTTGATAATTTCTGGAACTGAGCCGCGATCATAGGCAATGACCGGTGTTCCACAAGACATAGCCTCAATCATCACCATGCCAAAAGGCTCTTCCCATTCTATTGGGAAAAGAATGGCTTTGGCGTGCTTCAGAAATTCAATCTTGTCTTGGCCCATAACAAAACCAGCTCGCTGAATTTTCTTGCCAAAATATGGTTCAATGTTTTTTTTGAAGTAAACGGTTTTGTGACGACCAAAGTAATCACCAGCCACCCGAAGTCTCATATCAAGTTTCTTGGCGACTTGAATAGCGGTATGAACACCTTTAACCCTTTCAAATCGACCAATGAAAGCCAGGTAATCCCGCGGTGTATCGTTGAAGACGAATTCGTCCGTATCAATGCCGTTATAAGCCGTGCCCACATAATTTAAGTTGGGCATGGGGCGTCTTTGGGCCCGACTAATAGAAACATAGTTAGCTTTGCAATGCTTTTGAAATAACCAGGCTCTTTTGCTAATTTTGTCTTTCATGCCCGGCAAAGGATCATGAAGAGTAATCAAAGAGCGAGGTTTAGTAAAAGAAGTGATAAAAAGTGACAAGAAATCGTGAAAATGGTGCACAACATCAAGCTCGCCTTTTTCTAAATGCATGTAAGCTTTTTCGGCTAGCCCCATTTCATAGTATGTTTGCATAATCCGAAAAGACTCTGGCTGCTTTTTCTTGAAAGTGTGAGCTGTAATGCCATAGTGAGCCAGATGATTGGCAAACAAAGAACTGTCCCCGGCAACAAGGTCGGCTTTGGTTTTGACTGAAGATGCTCCGTAGTAACGCACTTGATGACCTTTTTCGACCAGACCATTGGCAAGAGCTACTCCCAAATCATGAGGAGCAAAAATAAGTTTGGGAAAAAATTTACGCTCAGTAAAAAGTGAGGGGACAAGGATGCCTATTTTCATGTTTTTTCATTATTAAAGCTAGGAAATAATTTGTCGATAAGTCTCTAGGTAAGAATCAACCATACTTTCGAGACTGAAGTTTTCTTCAACCCACAAACGACAATCTTTCCTTTGAATTTTTTCTACAAAATCAACTGCTTTCATCATAGCAGAAATATCATGACAGATAAATCCCGTTTTCCCATCTTTGACAACCTCCGGAACTGAGCCATGGTTAAAGGCTAGGACCGGCGTACCGCATGACATAGCTTCAGTCATCACTAAACCAAAAGGCTCTTCCCACTCAATAGGAAAAAGCAGAGCCCGAGCTCCAGATAACAGTTTGGCCATTTTTTCCGGGCTTAACAGTCCCAGATCTTCAATATTATCGCCCAAATAAGGCTTTATTTCTTGCTGATAGTATTCGTCACTAGCATCTACTGCTCCAGCTATTTTGAGCTTCAGATTTTTCTCACGACAAACTTTAATCGCCGTATGAAGACCCTTCTTTTTGACATATCTACCAGCAAAAACAAAGTAGTCCTGAGCTTTGTCTTGATAAGAAAATAGATCCGTATTAATGCCATTGTAAACCGTGTTGACAAAGTTTAATTCAGAAAAAGGTTGACGCTGAGAATGGCTAATAGAAACATATTTGGCTCGCTTGTGGGTGCCAAAGAGCCATCTTCTTTCGTTATTTGTGTCAGAAGCTGGTAGCGGATCATGTAAGGTTACCAAAGAATTTTTGTTTTTGAAGAGAGAAGCAAAGAAGAGGGAGTAGAAATTATGAAAATGGTGCACTAATTCTACTTTTCCTGACAATTGATCATGATAAACCTTCTCAAGAAGATCAAGTTCAAAATAAGATCTGAGGCGACTGTATTCAAATTGATGTTTGACTCGGAAATCCTGAGCCGATAGACCGGTTTCTTGTAGCCTTCTTGTGAAAGGACCCGTCTCACCCGAGACAAGATGAGCTTCGGTTTGTGTCGACGGAGCACCATAAAAAAACACCTCGTGTCCTTTTTGAGTTAAGCCATCAGCCAAGGCAATAGCTAAATCATAAGGAGCAAAAATTTGCTGTCCAAAAAGAGTCTCTTCTGTTTGCAAAGCAGGGACAGTTATGGCTATTTTCATTTATCTTCTAATTTTAGCTATTTATGGCGTGCTGATAAGCTTCTATATAGAGCTTGGAGACTCTAGAAATAGAAAAGTTGTCTTGAACGTGTTGACGGCAAGCCTGAGGGTCAATTTGATCAATTTTCTTGAGAGCTTCTTTCATTTCTTCTACGTTTTGACACAAGAAGCCTGTGCTCTTGTCTTTGATAATCTCTCGCATCGCGCCTCTGTCAAGCGCGACAACTGGGGTACCACAAGCCATGGCCTCAATGACCACCAAACCAAAAGGCTCTTCCCATTGGAGGGGGAAAACAAAGGCTTTGGCTCGGGAGAAATACTCAAGCAGCTCTTGATGAGAAAGTCCATCTAAATGTTTGATGTGTTGATTATCAATATCTTTGGCCAAATGCTCTTCGTAATACTGAACGCTTCTTTTCACACGAGGATTTACATGTCCAATAATCACCAGATCTTCTTGAAGACTCTTGGCGATATCAATAGACTCTTTGATGCCCTTGTCGGGAACTATTCGACCAGCGGTAATAAGAAAGTCTTCTTTTGTGTCCTTGAAAGGAATTTCATTAAGGTTTAAGCCGTTAGGAACTACTGCTGAGAAACCTTCCAAACCCTTGATTTGATTGTGGCTTAGAGCGATGGGAAAATAATTTTGATAGCGCTGACGAAAAAGATTATACACCTTCTGATCAATAACGTAGTGAAAGGTAGTTAGAATCGGTTTTTTTATGAAAGGAGAAAATTGAGGGACAAAATCGTCAAAATGAAAGTGAAAAACATCGAAATTATCTTCTTTTGAGAGCGCCTTCTCAATATGAGCTAAAGTTAGATTGATTTCGCGCCGAGAGGTCCATTCTTGGAAGTCTTTTTCTTGTGTAAAAGGCTTGTTGAAAAGATACTCTAGTTTAGCAGAAGTTTTTGAGGTCTTGACAGAGAAAAGTGTCACCTCATGACCAGCTCGAACTTGCTCCTCGACCAAATCAAAAACTATTCTTTCTGTGCCTCCCCTTTTGGCTGGTGGGACAGAAAGATAAATAGGAGCAATGTGAGCTATTCTCATTTTTTTATTTTAGAATCTTTTGATAAACCGCTTCGTATCCAGCTGCCATCTTGGAAGACAAAAAATTCTTCTCAACATGTCTCCGGCATTCTGCTCTATCTATCTCGTCAATTTTCTTTACGGCTCGTATCATTTCTTGCTTATTCTTGACCACAAAGCCTGTTTTTCCATCTTTGACAATTTCTCTGACTGAACCTCGATCATAGGCAATGACTGGGGTCCCAGAGGCCATGGCCTCGACCATGACCAGGCCAAAAGGCTCTTCCCATTTAATAGGAAAAAGCAACGCTTTGGCGCTTCCAAGATATGCTGAAACATCCTTGTGTTTGATTTCTCCGAAATATTTTAACTTTTTTGATCTGAGCTGAGGCTTAACTTTCTGACTCCAAAATTTCTTATAGAGGTCGTTTCCTAGATCAAGCTTGCCTGCCAGTTTGAGAAAAATATCGGTCTCTCTGGCAACTTCAATGGCGTCATTGGCTCCCTTTTCTCTCACAAAACGACTCAGGTAGGCAAGTTCATCTCTGGGTCGGGCCCGAAAAGTAAAGTCCTGTATTCTAATGCCGTTGTGAACGGTTTGGGTGACTTTCAACTCTTGAGGAACACTTTTTCTTTGGGCTTGGCTAATGGGAGTAAAAAAGAGATTGGGCGTTGGAGGGTTCTGGCGAATTATCTCTTCAAGCTTCTTGGTAATTGGCCAGTGGCCTGTTATTAAAATTGGCTCCTTTATGAATGGGGCAAAATAAAGATGTTTATCGTTGAGATGAGAATGAATAATATCAAACCTAGAGGCCTGTCTAAAGGCTTTGGTTAGAAGTAAAAAAGTTGAGTCTTCTTGAGCTTTGATCGCTTCAGCCTGATCAGGAAAAAGGGGGGCCAATTCTTCAATAGCTTCTAATTTAACCTTGGGAAATTTTGTTTTTGAGGACGCAAAAAGAGTTACATGGTGACCTTGCTTAATTTGCTCTTTAATCAAAGTCTCTATCAAAAGATATCTCCCAGCATCCCCCGTCACAGGGAATCCTCTGTTGGCTGGAATTAGATGCGCGATGCTAAGCTTTTTTTTCATAAGGCAAATGGTATGGTTTTTTAAGATCAGGAAGAGAAGCCACGGTTGCTAAACCGTCCAATGAAACCCTTCCTGAATAAAGAGTTGCTATGTCTTCCTTCTTTA
>JAHIRA010000168.1 GCA_018818905.1 Patescibacteria group bacterium
TTAAAGCCAGCGAATAAAACTATAAGAAGTATAAATAATCTCAAAGCAGATGCTTAAAGAATACAAAACAATCAAAGAAATTTCTGGGCCACTGGTGGTGGTCGAAGGGGTTTCTGATGTCAAATATGAAGAGCTGGTTGATATTGAACTCCAGGATGGCAAGATCAAACGTGGTCGTGTCCTAGAAATCGATGGCGACAAAGCTGTTATTCAACTTTTTGAAGAAACGCGAGGAGTTTCTATCGAAGGCACCAAGGCTAAGTTTTTAGGAAAAACCATGGAATTGGCTGTTTCAGAAGAAATGCTAGGCCGGGTTTTTGATGGTTCCGGAAGACCAAAAGATGGTGGTCCCAAGATCATTCCCGAGAAAAAAATTGATATCAATGGAGCTCCGCTAAACCCTTATGCTCGTGATTATCCCAATGCCTTTATTCAAACCGGGGTTTCGACCATTGATGGTATGAATACGCTAGTGCGTGGACAAAAACTGCCTATTTTCTCTGGTTCCGGTCTCCCTCATGCTGAACTGGCCGCGATGATTGCTCGTCAAGCCAAGGTGATCAAGCAAGAATCAGGAGCCGATGAAGGCGAGTTTGCAGTTGTTTTTGGAGCTATGGGAATTACTTTTGCTGAATCAGAATATTTTATTGAAGAATTCAAGAAAACTGGGGCTATTGAAAGAGCTTCACTTTTCATTAATCTGGCCGATGACCCAGTTGTTGAACGTATTGTTCTTCCTCGTGTGGCTCTAACGGCGGCTGAATACCTAGCTTTTGAAAAAGGCATGCATGTGCTGGTTATTCTCACTGACCTCACCAATTACTGTGAAGCTTTGCGTGAAGTTAGTGCTGCTCGTAAAGAAGTTCCTGGACGTCGTGGTTACCCTGGATATCTATATACTGATTTGGCAACAATTTACGAAAGAGCCGGGAGAATCAAAGATAAGCCCGGGTCTATTACTCAGATCCCAATTCTCTCTATGCCTGAAGACGACAAAACCCATCCCATCCCAGATTTGACCGGATATATTACTGAAGGACAGATTATGCTTTCAAGAGAACTGCACAAGAAAGGTATTTTTCCTCCAATTGATGTGCTTCCTTCATTATCTCGTCTCAAAGATAAAGGTATTGGCGAGGGCAAAACTAGAGAAGATCATTCTGGTGTTCTAAATCAGCTGTTTGCCGCTTACGCTCGTGGTAAAGAAGCCAAAGAGCTAGCGGTTATTCTTGGTGAAGCAGCTCTCTCCGATGATGACAAAAAATTTGCCAAATTTGCTGACGAATTTGAAGACAAATTTGTTCGTCAAGAAGCTACAGAAGACAGATCCATTGAAGAAACTCTGGATTTGGGTTGGAAACTGATGGCAATTCTGCCTAGGTCAGAATTAAAACGTGTCAAAGAAGAAGAAATAGAGAAATATCTGCCCAAGAAATAATCAAAATTCTTTCTTACTAATATGGCCAAACTAAACGTCAATCCAACTCGCATGGAGCTTCTCAAGCTCAAGAAGCGAGTTAAGACTGCCACCAGAGGGCACAAGCTCCTCAAAGAAAAGCGTGACGGACTCATGAAAAGCTTCATGAGCGTCATTAGAGAAGCCAAAGATCTGCGTGGAAAAGTAGAGCAAGATCTAGGGACAGCTTTCAAGAACTTCATGTTTGCCTCAGCTTCCATGAGAAAAGAATCCATCAACGAAGCTTTGGCTGTGCCAACTCAGAAGATGAGTCTGGAAGCTACCACCAAAAATGTTATGAGTGTCAATGTGCCTCGTTTCAAAGCCAATATCAAGGGTGACTTTTTGTGCTACAGTTTGGCTTCTACAAGTGCTGATCTTGATGACTCTCTCAAGACCTTTGCTGGTGTTCTAGAGGATCTGATTCGTCTTGCTGAGATTGAGCACTCCGCCTATCTCTTGGCCTGTGAGATCGAAAAAACACGTCGTCGAGTTAACGCTCTAGAGCACGTTATGATTCCAAATATGAACGAAACCGTCAAATACATTACCATGAAGCTCTCAGAACAAGAAAGAGCTGCGATTACCAGTATTATGGCGATTAAGGATAAGTTAACATAATATTGTGCGTAGGGACACGTCGCTGGCGTGTCCGCAAGGAGAAGCCAAATGTCGTAGGGACACGCCATGGCGTGTCTATAGGCAAGTCAAAATTCAAAAGTAGAGGGTTAAGTTTCTTCTTTTGGGTTTTGGATTGCTGTGTCCGCGTGGACGACTTTTGGCTTTTTTATTGCTTGTATTATGGTTGGAGTTTCCAGTTTTGCTCCCTCCTCCTGCTAGGGGGGGGGTAGAGATTAGGCATTTATTTTGTATTAACATAAACACTCATGGAACAAAACACTTGCCCCTTTACCTATCAAGAAGATCACGAGGCAGAAGCGGTGGCTATTTTTTGCATGGATCATCGTTTTCAAAAGGCTACTCATCACTTCATTGAAGATGGGCTGGGAATCAAGCATTATGATAGAGTGACCATTGCAGGGGCAGGTAAGAGTTTGTTGGAGCCAAAAGATGATCCGGACTATCAAGTTCTTGAAAAACAAATTGATCTTTCGGCTCATCTGCACAAAATAAAGAAAGTACTTATCGTTCATCACGCTGACTGCGGTGCTTATGGTGGCAAGAAATCATTTGGTAACTCGGATGTCGAAGAACAGAAGCATCTTGATGACATGGAGGCTATTAAACAAAAAGTTCTTGGTATTATTCCAGGAGTAGAAGTTATAAAAATATACATGGCTCTCACTGAAGATAAAAAGAAAATCAAGCCTCAAATAGTAAGTTGATGAAAATGTTAGGAAAAATTGAATGTCTGATTGGCTTTGCTATTTGCCATCAAGATCCCGCCAAAAGTTTTCTGGCTTTTGATGAACCTTTATGCTTCTGTGCTCGCTGTCTTGGCATCTACAGTGGCTTTTTTATTGTTTTGAGTTATTGTTTAGTGGCCTTACTAATCAACAAAAACAAGCACGGTTTGCTCTCAAGAGCACAGTATGCAGTCGCTTTTTTCTTGATGACATTAATGCCACTTGATGCCTTTTTGCAGATTTTTGACGTCTATTTTAGTAATGAGACTCGTCTTTTTTCTGGTCTACTTTTTGGCTTTGGAATGTCTTTGTTTGTCATGACTTTGTTAAACAGTAGTAACAAGTATCAGACTAAAGCAAGCAAGAGTATGGTTGAGATGAGAGAGTTTGTTTTGTTGCTGGTAATAGTTTTTTTGTCTGGCGGATTGATGTGGCGACAAAATGATTATGTGTTGGTAGTTTTTTCTTTGGTAGCTGTATTGGGCTTAATTCTTGTGGGAGTGCTAATGAATTATATTCTCGTTTCTTGGCTATTTTGGAAGGCAAAATTGATTCTAGTTTTGGTTCTGGCTTCACTTCTATTTGTCCTAGAAATAATTCTTCTATCTTTCTTGCATCAAGTCTTTCTCTAA
>JAHIRA010000169.1 GCA_018818905.1 Patescibacteria group bacterium
AAAACATGCCCCAGATGCCCGCCACAATTGGCACACATGACCTCAACTCGCTCCATGTCAAGTGATGTATCTTTTTCTAGCTTAACCTTGTCACTGGCCACCACATCAGAAAAACTTGGCCACCCAGTCCCTGATTCAAACTTGGCGTCAGAAGAAAAAAGCTCATGGCCACAATCCGCGCAAACATATGTCCCATCTTTTTTGTGATTGACATACTTACCCGAGAAGGCTACCTCGGTCCCCTTCTCTCTAAGAATCTTGTGTTGTTCTGGGGTTAATTCTTTTTTGTCACTCATATTTATTTTATTTGGCTCGCTTAACCATTTTGACTGTCCACGCGTGCAGAGCGGCATACTTCTTATATTCTTTCATACAGAAGCCAACCAAACCCGGCTTGTACAATTCCTTGGGCAGCTTGTAGCTAGAACCGGCGTAAAGACCGCTATGTTTTAGAAGCTCGGCTTGAGGATGATCTTTGGCAAAACCACGCGGCACCTGTTTGTAAGTCTCCCCTTCAAGCTCAATACCTTTTTGTTTGAGCTTCTTTTGTATGGCCACAAGTTCCTTAGCGAAGCGAGGATTATCTAGCGACTTTCTATACTCTTCAAGATATGGCTTGTCCATCATGTACAACCCATAACCTAACACCAACTCTTTTCCGGACAAATGAAAATAGAAACAAGGCGACACCTTTGGACCAGCCCCTTCCCAAAAACGAAGAGCCAGCCAAGTTTTATAGGGTCTCTTGTCTTTACTAAAACGAATGTCTCTATTGATTCTAAAAATAGAGCGATTGACTCTTGGCTCCGACTCAATCCCAGGAGAAATTGAGAGAAGCTTCTGGCCCATCTCAACCACAAATATCTTGGCCGGATCCATAAGTTCTTCGTCATAATCTTTGCGATGATTCTGAAACCAAATCTTGTTATTGTTTTTCTGAAGACCCTTCAAGAAAGAAATGGTCTTTTTGGAGAAACCTGTGAACTTGGCTTGTGTCATATAGTTGTCATTAATTATCTTCCACTTCTATTATAGCAGATAAAAAAGAGATCACCCTCATTACAAACATTCGCTGGCTCCAGGCTAAGCCTGGAGCTAACAAAGAAGCAAAATCGAGATTCGCTTTAGAGGGTGACTCCCTTTGACAGTCAAACGTTCCTTTAAACTTATTTTTTCCAACCTTAGGGTTGGGAAAGGATTTAAAAATGAAGAAATTTTTTGTGTTGGCTCTGCTTTTGAGTGGTTTTTTCTTTTTCACGGCTTGTGGTCCTCAGGAGATTGTTTTTGACCATCCGCCCGTTGAGGTGACGGTCAAAAATGATTCCTCGAAGACTCCCGAGTCAAAAAAAGAAGAAGAGGCCAAAGAACCGGTCCAGCCCGAAGTGGACCACTTCTCGCCCTCGATCGCTACCTCGAAATCTTGCAAAAACAACGCTGCCTGTTGGAATGGATCGGTTTGCGAGAGTGGCGATTGCGTAACTCTCAAAAAATGGGAGTGCGCCATCCATCGAGACTGCGCCGAAGGTCAGCTGTGCAGCTGGGGAAAATGTGTTGAAGCAGCAAGTTACCAACACCAAGATCCTCCCCAATTCACCTGTAAGAATGACTGGGAATGCAGCGTTCTTGGAATGGGCAAAGGCAAGAGCCTCTGTTCCAAAGGCACCTGTTCTCCGAAATGGGACGGTGGTGTTGTCCATGGTTGCCAAATCTACTTCGACAAACACGCCGACGTGTTTGTTCTATATGAAGACGAAACACATCAGTTCGATAAACAGAAACTGCGTGTTCTCGTTGCAGCCTACAGGAACGGCAAGCGCTACCTGGTCCAAAGCAAGGCCACGATTGTGGGTCTGCATGTCCAGATCCCAGACTGGGCTAGTTGCTTCCAATTGATCGATGAGAAAGACTTTGTCTTCTCGTTGTATCAGTGCAACGGCCAGTGGGCAATCTTCACGGACTATAATTACCCCCATAAACTGGACAGCATGCTAAGATACATTAAACAATAAATTAAGCATGTAAAAATATGAGTAATATTAAAAGACAGCATTCGGCAGCTTTCAAAACCAGGGTTGTTCTGGAACTGATC
>JAHIRA010000017.1 GCA_018818905.1 Patescibacteria group bacterium
CTCAAGCTAGCCATAGAAAAAGCCAAGGCAGCCAATATGCCGTCGCAAAACATCAGAAAAGCTATTCAAAAAGGAGTGGGTAACAAAGAGGCTGATAATTTGGTCGAAGTGGTTTACGAGGTGCATGGACCAGAAGGAGTGACTTTGATCATCGAGGGCGTTACTGACAATAAAAATCGAACCTTGTCAGAGGTTAAGGGCGTAGT
The DNA here is from genome assembly GCA_018818905.1 of Patescibacteria group bacterium. GTDB lineage: Bacteria > Patescibacteriota > JABMPQ01 > JABMPQ01 > JAHIRA01 > JAHIRA01. Next base: position 207 of record JAHIRA010000017.1, read on the forward strand.
CCAAAAGCACGGGTTTCGTCTAGGAGAAGAAGGAAGTGCCTCTTGGATGTTTAAAAAGCTAGGAATATTAAGAGTTTTGCTGGAAAGGGTCAAAAAGACTTTGCTAAGTCCTGATGAGATAGAACTTAAGGCTATTGATCTAGGGGTTCAAGATATTAAACAAAGCCAACGAGAGTTGTTGCTGCTGGTTCACCCAAGAGAGTTGATGAGGGTAAAGAGCGCACTAGAAGAAAACAACATTCCAATCAACAGCGCTAGAATTGAGTTCGTGGCCAGCAATCCGCTTGTTATTGAGCCTGGATTGCAAGAAAAAGTTTCAAACCTATACGAAGAATTGCTTGACAATGAAGATGTGATTGCTGCTTATTCAAATTTAGTTAGTTAATTATGATTGTTCTTGGCATAGACCCTGGGACAGCAACGACGGGGTATGGGCTTCTAAAGAAACAAGAAGATCGGCTCGATATTCTTGATTATGGTTGTATAGAAACATCTCCTCAAGAAAAATTCTCAGACAGATTGTGTTGTATTTATCAAGACCTAACATGTCTTTTAAAGAAATTTAAGCCTGATGAGGTTGCTGTTGAAGAGCTTTTTTTTGCCAAAAATGTTGCCACGGCACTAAAGGTCTCTGAGGCTCGCGGCGTAGTTGTTCTGACTTGTCGGTTGCTAGATATACCAGTTTTTGAATACAAGCCTCTTCAAGTTAAGCAGGCCGTAACGTCGTATGGCGGAGCTCCGAAAAAACAAGTACAAGAAATGGTCAAGTTGATTCTCAAAATGGAAGAAATTCCTACCCCCGATGACGCAGCCGATGCTTTAGCGCTAGCTATTTGTCACCAACAGTTTCAAGAAAAATAATTATATGTTATTCAAATCTTTCAAAAAAACCTTTTTTATTCTTCTGCTAGGCTTTTTTGTTTTTGCGCCATTTCTCAGCTTGGCTGCAGAAGGACAGCTACTTAGCCAAGAGATAAAATTAGAAGAAAGTGAAGAAAAAGACAGACAAGTTGAAGAAATAGAAAGCGAGGTTAGTGAAAACAAAGAAGTAGAACAAAAGATTCTTAAGGCGGTTGTGGGTGAAGACAAGAGCGTGGCTGTGTCAAGAAAAGTTGTTTTTGATGCATCAAAGTCTGTTAATCCAGACGAGAATCAAGAGATGCAGTATCGGTGGGATCTTGGAGACGGTCATTTCAAAGAAGGGGTTGATGTTATTCATACCTATGATAAGCCTGGTTTTTATCGGGTTGCTTTAACGGTTAACAATGGTCGTGGACAGGACACGGCGGAGCTTATTGTTTCCGTTTACGAGGATCTGATTTTACTCCTAGCTGATGATGGGGCTGATCGTGACAAAATAGCCTCTCTTAAGCGCTATGCAGCTCGTCAAGGAATATTGTTAGTGACTATTGAGGATCGATCGGGGGGTGCTGATTTCATTGTTGAAGATAATCTGGTTAAGTCTTTGTTTGAATCCTCTCAAGATCTCAAAAAAGCCAATATAGTTATCGTTTGGACATCATCTCCCAGCCTGGGATTAAATGTTCTTTCAGAATTTGGCAAGGAGGCTGAAAATCTAAACGACCTGGATTTTTCCCATAAAGGGGCGGTGATTATTACAGAAAAAAATCTTGAACCTATTGGGAGAATTGCCCAATCTACTTTTGACGTTTTGGGGCCCGAATATATCCTGTTAACCAAAACGGCTGGTCTTGAGGCAGTTATTGATGCTCGGCAGTCAGACAGGGTTGTTGAAGAGGTTCAACAATCGGGCGTTGAAAACCTTCAAATTGGCATTCATTCTGAGCGGGCGGTTAAAAAGCTGGGAGTGACAAATTTTCTTTCTTATACGGTCAATTACCTAGTAAATAGCGGGGTGGCGCCTGAAACAATTTCTCTAATCTTGCTTCTGCCTATTGTGGCGACTCTAATAGCGGTTGCTAGGCAATTCTTGGGAGTTAAAACTTTTGGGATCTATATTCCGTCACTTCTGTCTTTGACTTTGGTGGTGACGGGTATTAAATACGGTCTTTTTATCTTCTTAGTTCTTCTAATGGCGGCGACGCTTATTAGGTTACTTCTTAAGAAAATAAAAATCCTATACTTGCCTCGAATGGCCCTGGTGCTAACTTCTCTGGCTTTTGTTTTATTGGCCCTGTTTGTGGCCGGATCTTTAACCAAGAGGACGGGTATTATTGCTTTATCTTTTTTTCCTATTCTAGTACTAATTATTCTAGTTGAGAAGTTTGTCGAGGTTCAGATTGAAAAAGGTTTTGCGAGCGCTCTTAAATTAACCATCGAAACTCTTCTTGTTTCTGTAGCCTGTTATTACATAATTAGCTGGGAGTCACTCAAAACCTTTATTTTGGCTTACCCTGAGGTTATTCTTTTAACTCTAGTGGTCAATATTTTGGCTGGTAAATGGGTTGGATTAAGGGCATCTGAATACTTGCGTTTTAGAAGTTTGAGTAGTTTTCTAGATAGAAAAAAAGAATCATGAGCTACAAAGGAATTCTAGGAATGAATTCTAGAAATCTCAATTATATTCGTCCCTATAATCCCAAAAAAAGAGTTCAGCTGGTTGATAACAAGCTAGAAACCAAGAACTTGCTTAAAAAACATGATTTACCAACCCCGTCTTATTATGGGGTTATTAAGAATATTCGTGAATTTGAGACTTTTGACTTCAACAAGCTACCGCGAAATTTTGTTATTAAGCCGAATCGAGGCTTTGGTGGTGGTGGAATTTTGGTCTTAAAAAGCAAAGACAAAAAAGAAGTTTTTAAGAAAAAAGAGCTGAAAGAAAAAGAATGGGTTGATAATGGTGGCGAAATTTTTTCCTTTAAAGATTTTAGGGCTCATATTCTTGACATTCTTGACGGTAAGTTTTCCCTTTCGAGCTTGCCTGATACCGCCCTAATTGAAAGAAAAATTATTCCAGACAAGGAGTTTCTGAAAATATGCAATGTTGGCGTACCTGATATTCGAGTTATTGTTTTTAACAAAGTTCCTGTTATGGCCATGCTCCGTCTGCCAACGATCAGATCCAGAGGACGGGCCAATCTTGCGGCTGGCGCGGTTGGTTTGGGAATTGATATAGGTAACGGAACAACCTCCTCAGCTGTTCTCAAAATGCCGCGCAGACAAATTGTAGAAACTCATCCTGACACCAATAAAGAACTAATTAGTCTTCAGGTGCCAGGCTGGCAAAGGATTCTAGAAATTGCCGTCGAGGCCCAAAATATTACCAAGCTTGGGTTTTTGGGAGTTGATATTGTAATCGATCGTAAATTTGGTCCCCAAATTCTAGAACTCAACGCCAGACCAGGTCTTGAAATCCAACTGGCCAATCTTGAGGGATTAGCCTATAGGCTCGAAAGAGTCAAGGGACTCAAGATCGCCTCTCTTAGCAAAGGAATTCGAGTTGGAGAAGAATTGTTTGGCGGAGACATTGAAAGAAGAGTTGAAGATGTTTCCGGCAAAGAAGTGGTTGGACTTTCTGAGGAGATAGAAATACTGGACAGAAAAGGTGATCGCAAAACAAAAGTTCTAGCCAAAATTGACACAGGAGCTGATTCCACTTCGATTAGTAAAGAGTTAGCCAGAAAGCTTGGCTTCAAAAATGTGTTAAAGTTAATCGACGAGTATGCTCTAGATGAAGAATTAGACAAAAAACTTACTTCTAAAGAAGAACTAAGAATAAAAAAAGAAGTTATGGTCAAAGAGCCCGATATTGAAGAGCTGCATGTGGTTAAAAGTAGCCATGGATTAACTCTAAGACCTTATGTTTATATAGTCTATTATTTGTCTGGAGAGAAGAAAAAAAGCTTGGTTAATATTACCAATAGAAAAGAAATGAAATATTCAATGATAATTGGCAAGAAAGACCTTAAGAACTTTCTGGTTGACCCGTCCAAAAAATCAGTTCAACCTAAACCCAAAAAGAATGGAACTAAATAGTCCGAAGATAGCCAAGAAGTATTTTCAAAGCGAGGTTAAAGAAAAAATTATTGGGATTGGTGTGACAGCCTTTAACCGGGTTGGTCTCGAAAATATTATTTCGCAGTATGAAATCTTCTCTCTCAAAAAAACTTACGATGACCCGGCTATCAGAGAGAAGATCAAGCTCAATATCTTGGAGGAGTTAAAAGAGGTTGACTATCAAAAGAGCAAAAAGAACTCCACGACGATCATAGAGAATCCGGTCTTTAAAAAGTATTTAGCGACTCAAGATCAGTCCGCGGCACTTCTTTTTTACAAAATTTCAGGCAAAATAGAAAAAATATGTCGTGAAAACAATTGGCTCATGGTTGCCAACTCTGTTCTTTATGGTAAGAAGAGCTTTGAGGACAAGGTTTTTTTTCGAGGTGTTCTGAAAGAAGCTGATTTGGAGGCTATTCCTGGGGGCGTTAGAAATCTTTCCGGTCTTAACTATGACGACATCAAAAAAGATCTTGGAGAGCGTTTTGTGGTTCAGTTGCCTCATTTGGGCGGAGGCAAAGGCACCTTCTTTATAAATTCAAAAAAAGACCTCGAGAATTTTTATCAGAAAAACGTTGTTAAAGAATGTCCTTATTCTAAAGTAGTAGTTACTAAGTATATTAGCGGTCCTTCCCCAAGTATTGTGGGCTGTGTTACTAGAGCGGGTATTATGCATGCTGGACTTCAGTACCAGGTTTTAAGCATTCCTACGCTTTATGATAGCAGCGTTGGTTCAGGGCTTTTTTGTGGTCATGATTGGTCAGACCTTCGTTTTTCCAAAAAAGCTCAAAAACAAGCCGAGAGAATGGTCCAAAAGTTGGGTCGGCATCTTCAGAAAAACAAATACAAAGGTATTTTTGGCATTGACCTTATTCACGATGAAGAAACAGACACTCTTTATCCCGTTGAAGTTAATCCGCGCTTGACTGGGGCTTATCCTGTTCTCAATATGATTCAGGAGAGCAGAGGACAGGTGCCGCTACAGAGTTTTCATATTCTTGAGTTTCTAGGAAAAGACTACAACGTTGATATAGACAAATATAATCAACAATCATTTGAGAAATCAAGTGGAGCTCATCTTGTTTTTCACAATCTTGATCTCCAAGAAAAAATGATTACCAAAGATTTTTCTGGGGGGCTTCATAGTCAGAAAGGTCTTTCCAGTCTTGCTTCTGAGGCATATTCTTTAAAAAGTGTTGAAAATTCTGACGATTTCGTTATTGTTGACAATATTTTATTATCAGGAGGAATTTTGAAAGGACATCAAAGAATGTTTCGGACGCTTCACGGTAAAGCCGTCCTTTCTGATGACAAAAAGAGTCTCAAGCCCGAGATACTGGAATTAACCAATGCTCTGTATCAAAAAGCTTCGCAGGCTCTTAAGCCAAGAAATTAGATTTATGATTATGACCAAGATAAAGTCATACGACAAAGCCTTAAACAAATTTGTTGATTTTGTGTATCCTGATATTAGAAAATACGTCTTTCCAATCAACTTTAGAGAAGAAAAAGAAAAATTCTTCAAAATAGCACGGTATGAGCCCCAGTTTAAATACACAGCTCCATCCTTAGAAAAAATCAAAAAAGCAAGAGCCAGCCTTCTGACTATCGAAAAAGATTCTTCCCCTTTGGGTAGTCTTTATGGTAGAAAAAAAGAAGAGCTAGAGTTGGTTGCCAAAAGCTTGTCGTATCTAGGACAAAAAAAGCTTTTTTCTTTTGCTGATCAAATATACCAAAAACCGTCAACGGCTTTAGTCAGAGAAGCCTATCAAGAATGGTCAACAAGAGAAAAAACTACTCCATCATCCAAAAGCTCTAGGATTACTGTTTTCGAGGCCCAAGAAAAAATTAAACAAGTCTTACTTGAGCACAAGATCCCCTGGAAAACGAAAATTTCAGAAAAAATTATTAGTCGAGGAGTGGTTAGCTATTTTAAGCAAATTCTTTATCTGGAAAAAGGAACATTTTTTAAAGACGCCAAAGATCTTGAGGGCTTCATTGCCCATGAAGTATTTGGCCATATTTTCCGTTTCGAAAATGGACGCAGACAACCTTATGGAATTTTTATGATAGGTTTTCCTGGTTATCTAGCCACAGAGGAAGGCTTGGCTTCCTACAATCGTCTAGTCTGTCTTGATGATGTTCGCAAAAATGAACTGCGAAACAATATTGCTTTAAGGGTTATTGCTTTTGATATAGCCCAGAAAAAGTCTTTTCGTCAAACTTTTTTGGATTTACTTGACTTAACCGGTAAAAGGTCAGTTTCTTTTGGGGTGACCCTAAGAATCAAAAGAGGTCTTTGTGACACCAAGCAGAAAGGAGCTTTCTCCAAGGACACTACTTATTTTAGAGGCCTTAGGGAAGTTGAAGATTATTTAAAGA
>JAHIRA010000170.1 GCA_018818905.1 Patescibacteria group bacterium
AGAATGGTGCCCGGTTTATGAAGAGCATAGCCAGAAAACCCACGATCTTTAGTCGTGGGATGAATGGCAAAGAGTTAAATAGAATACTAGGAAGCTATTAAACATGTTCAGAACTATTAAGGTATCTCTCCCGATGGAGGGCAGCCTCCTCCAGACGGCGACTGCCTTCAACAGGGCTTGCCAGATGGTTCTAGACTACGGTTCGGAACAGAGAACCTACAACAAGAACAAGCTTAACAGAGACACATACAAGATAGTGAGAAACGCCATCCCCAACCTTCCCTCTGCACTCGTCCAGACGGCACGTGATCAGGCATCTGAAATGCTGAAGCGCGTGGGCTTCAGGAAAATCGAAAAGAAACGCCTCTCCATAAGATACGATAAACGCACCTTCAAGTTCTACCCAGAGTCAAATCGGGTATCCCTCACCACGGTCTTCGGCAGACTCAGCTTCCCCTTCAAGCACTATGCCTATATGGATCACTGGAAGGGTGAATACACAAACGCCCAGCTCCTCATACGAGGCAAGAAGGCCCTCCTCAATGTACAGGTCAAAATCCCAGATCCACCGCATATAGAAGGGTCTGAAACACTCGGCGTCGACAGGGGAATCACGAACATCGCCGTATGCTCCGATAATACCTTCTATAACTCAAAGCACCTAAGAGCCGTGAAGGGAAGATACCAGCATAATAAACAGGCGCTCCAAAGCGTGGGCACTCGGTCCGCCAAGAGGCACCTCAGGCGCCTCAGCGGTCGAGAGAGACGGTTCGCTAGGAGCGTGAACCACCGCCTATCTAAGGCAATGGTTGCTAAACCCTGTGACGTTATCGCTTTAGAGAACTTGATCTTATCTCCAACCTGGACATCAAAGCCAAGTTTATCACCCGGTCCAAAATAATCAGCGAAATTCGCCATTATCTGGAGAAAAACAATTTTATTGAGGTTGAGACGCCAGTCCTTCAAGTCATCCCCGGTGGAGCTTCCGCCAAACCTTTCACTACTCATAACAACGCTTTTGATATCGAAATGTATCTTCGCGTCGCTCCCGAGCTTTATCTCAAACGTCTGATAGTGGGTGGATTTGAGAAAGTCTATGAAATTGGTCGTCAGTTTAGAAATGAGGGGGTTGATCACCAGCACAATCCAGAATTTACCTCATGTGAATTCTATTGGGCCTATCAGGACTATGAGGGCTTGATGAATTTTACTGAAGAAATGCTTTCAGAGATCATAAAAAAAGTTACCGGAAGTCTGGTTGTGGAATATGAAGATCAAAAACTGGACTTTTCCCTGCCCTGGAAAAGGCATAAATTCGCTGAACTAATCAAAGAGGAAACTGGGGTTGATATCATGAAAACTAAAGATGAAAAAGAATTAAAAGAAATAATCCAAGAAAAAGGCTACCAAGTCGACAAAAATGCCGGTTGGGCCAAAATGGTTGATGATTTCTATAAAGTTGCTGTTAGAGACAAACTAATTCAACCTTGTTTTGTGACCGATTATCCACTGGAACTTGAGCCCCTGGCCAAGAAAAAAGAGGACAACCCAGAATTGGTACAACGTTTTCAACTCTTGGTTGTTGGTCTCGAAATTATCAAGGCCTACACTGAGCTCAATGACCCCATAGATCAAATGGATCGCTTCAAAAAACAGCAAGAGCTCAGAGAAAAAGGGGACGATGAAGCCCAGTTTATAGATGAAGATTTTGTGACCTCACTCGAGTACGGGCTGCCTCCAACAGCTGGTTGGGGTATGGGCATTGATCGTTTGGTGGCTTTGCTGACCAATTCTCATAGTCTCAGAGAAGTTATTCTTTTTCCCACCATGAAACCGGTTGAGCAGAAGACGGTTTCCACAGCGGAAAAATCTCAGTCTTCCAAGAAGAAGAATGAAAGCAAAAATGTAGAGGCTAACATTACAAGAGATGAAGCTCTAGAATTTATCAAAGGAAGAGTCAAAAATGAAAACTCTCTTAAGCATATGCTAGCAACCGAAGCTATTATGAAAGGTCTTGCCAAAGAGTTTGACCAAAATGAAGAAATATGGGGATTAGCTGGACTGCTTCATGATTCTGACATGGAGATTAAAGAAGCTCAGACTGATATGTCAAAACACGGTACTATGGGCGCTGACGAACTCAAAGCAAAAGGAGTTTCTGAAGTAATAACTTCTGCTATCAAAGCTCATAACGAAGCTACTGGTGAGCCCCGAGATACGCTTATCAAGCAAGCTATCTATGCAGCCGATCCACTTACGGGGCTTATTGTGACTACAGCCCTAGTTAGACCCGACAAAAAAATAAATAGTGTCAAATTGAAGTCTCTCAAGAAGAAATTCAAAGACAAATCCTTTGCCAAAGGTGCCAAAAGAGAAGCTATCATGTCCTGTGAAGAGTTTGGACTTCCCCTTGATAAATTCCTAGAAATTGGTTTGTCGTCCATGCAAAAAATTGCAGATGAGTTGGATCTCTAATGAAAGAGATTTTTGAAACAACGTATCGGTTGTGTCAAGACTGGGAGCTTCGCAAATTTAGTCTCAGAGAGAGACTTAGAGATACCCGCGATGAGACATGGGAAATGATAGAGGCAATCATCCAGAAAAAAAGAAGTGAAGAAATAGGTATGGAATATGGAGATGTGTTATTTACTATTATTCGGCATGGCCAGAAAGAAAGAATCAGATTGTTTAGTAGAGTTATTTTTTATTTCATGCCCAAAAAAATTTGTTTGCAGCGAAAATTAAAAGTTTTTCAGGAAAGAGATATTTGGTGGATGAGACACTACGGCTTTCACTGCATTAGAAATTATCACAACAAAGAAAAACGAGAAAAAATTATCAGGCGTCATGAAGAAGGAAGGGAGGGGCAAGAATGGATAAAGTGAAAAAAGTTATGGTCTTTGGTACTTTTGACAAACTGCACAAGGGTCATGTAGATTTTTTCAAGCAGGCCAAGAAGCATGGTCAGTATTTACTTGTTGTTGTTGGTCTCGATGAGACAGTCACAGTAGTTAAGGGTAGGCCTCCACGTACAGATCAACTCTCACGATTAAGAGAAGTTGCTTCTGTTCCAGAGGTTGATTTTGTCAGACTTGGTTATCGACATGACCCATATCAAGTCATTTCGGAAGAAAGGCCAGATATTATTGCTCTCGGTTACGATCAGCAATCTTTCACCGATGATCTCAAGAGTTTCATTGAAGATAAAGAATTACCTATTAGTATTGTTAGGCTCAAGCCCTTTAAGCCAGAGCGTTACAAATCAAGTTTAATTTAGTTATGAATATTCTAGTCGCTACCACCAACCCAGGAAAGGTCAAAGAATACCGGCATTTCTTCAAAGATTTGTCAGTTACTTTCTTGAGCCTCAAGGATGCTGGAATTGACCAAGAGTTTGAAGAAACAGGTCAAACCTTGGCCGAAAATTCTCTTGGTAAAGCTTCATTTTATGGTGATTTGAGCGGGGAAATGACAGTGGCTGATGACACTGGCTTATTTGTCAAAGCCCTAAGTGAAAAGCCTGGAGTCAAAAGTGCTAGATATGCCAAAACTGACTCTCTTCGAATGAAAAAAGTCCTAGAAAATTTGCAAAATGTGCCGTATAATGAAAGAGAAGCTGATTTCAAGGTTGTGATCTCTCTCTATTACTCAAAAACAAAATTCCACAAATCCTTTGAAGGGGAGATCAAAGGCATGATTGTAGATGAAGAAAGACAAGTTGTTCAGCGAGGTTTTGGCTACGATCCGATTTTTTATGTACCAAAAGCAGGAAAAACATTCGCTGAAATGACCGGTCCAGAAAAAAATGCCCTTAGTCATCGTGGAATAGCTTTTAAAAAACTTAGTCATTTTTTAAGTCAAACTTTAGATAAAAAATAAAGCAAAATAACAAAAATGAAAAAACTAAAAATTGCTCTGATTTCTCTGGTGCTGTTGATTCTACCGGTCTCTGTGTTCGCTGCAGAGATAAAAAGTGAAGCAAGCTACACCTTGGCCTCAGGAGATGAACTTAACGATGATCTTTTTGTCTCAGGTCAAACTATTGTCATTGATGGTAAAGTCAATGGCGATGTTTTTGCTGCTGGAAACAATATTAAAGTTACCGGGGAAATCACTGGTAGTCTTTTTGCCGTTGCCTCAACGGTTGATGTCCAAGGAAAAATCGGCAATGATCTCTTTGCGGCCGCTGGCAGTGTTTTTATTGATTCAGAAGTAGAAGATAATATTTTTATCGCTGGCGGTTCTGCCGTAACTCAAAGTAAGTTTAGGGGTGGTAGGGACCTTTTTATTGCCGCTGGAATCTCTGATATCAGTGGGTATCTAGCCAGAAATTTGTATGCTGGGTCGGGTTCTATGAATGTCAACGGTCGGGTTGATGGCGACGCTTACCTTCAAGTTGGAGACGAAGATTCAAATGTCAAATATGGCAACACCGATGCTCAAGGCGGCTTAACCCTCAAAAAGGGGTCGGCTATTGGTGGAAATCTTGAATACCAAGCCAATCAGAAAGCCAAGATCGAGAGTGGCGCCAAGGTGACAGGTAAAACTACCTACAAACCATATCCCACCAAAACCAAAGTTGACGATGGTAAGACTCTAGCCGAGAAAGAAAAGGCCGCTGGGGCCCAACTCTTTACTTTTGCTGCCTTTAGAAAATCAGTTGGCTTTGTTGAATTTGTTATTCTAGCCATTCTTTTCCTAGCAATTTTCAAGAGACAGTCTCAAGAGATTATCACCGCTTTCCGCATCAGTTACGGCAAAACCTTTGGCGTCGGCGTTCTAGTCCTCTTCATCATCGGATTTCTCTTCCTGGCCTTGCCACTAAGTATCCTAATGGTTATTCTCGGAGCTCAATTGCCACTCATTCTGGCTGCTGTTGTCTACCTGGTTCTTTACATGAGTAAAATCATCACAGCCTATTACCTTGGTGAGCTGATCATGAGAAAGCTTTTCAAAGAAAAAACCTACTCTCCTTATGCTCAGGTTGCTGTGGGTGCTATCGTTGTTTCGGCCTTGATTGTTTTCCCAATTTTTGGTATCCTGTTTAAGATTTTGATCATGGCCTTTGGGCTTGGAGCAGCCTTTATCTGGTGCTATCAGAAAATGAAAAGAATGCCAGAAGCAGCTTCAAAGACTGTCAGTAGAACCAGAAGAAAGGTGGCCACAAAAATCAGTAAATCTAAGAAAAAGTAACCAAGCTTCAATGATAGACATCAATCTTTTACGAAAAGAAAAGGAGAAAGTTCGAGCTGAGCTAAAAAAAAGAAACAAGGAGGCTGGAATTGTTGATGACATTCTGAAGGTTGACAAGGACAAACGTGAGCTTCTGTCAAAAATAGAAGAACAAAAAGCCAGGCAAAATAGTTTCTCCGAAAAGATTCATACTCTTTCAGGGCAAGAAAAACAGCAAAACATCATTGAGATGAAAGCTGTTTCGGAAAGGATCAAAGAGCAAGAGCCCAAGCTCAAGAAAATTGAAAAAGAGTATTCTAGATTGATGTCTTCACTTCCCAATATCTCTCATCCTTCAGTTGTTACAGGTAAAGATGATGCAAGCAATGAGGTCGAAAAAAAGTGGGGAGAAATTCCCAAGTTCGATTTCAAGCCCAAGTCTCACATCGAACTTGGCGAAGAGCTTGATGTAATAGATATCAAGCGTGGCGTCAAAGTGTCTGGCAACCGCTTTTATTACCTCAAGGGAGACTTGGTGCGGTTAGAACACGCCATCATTCAGTATTTGTTTGATTTGCTGGCAGAGAAAGGTTTTACACTTCTGAATGTACCCGTTCTTGTCAAAGAGAAAGCTTTGTACGGAACAGGATTTTTTCCAGCCGAAAAAAATGAAATCTACAATGTCAATCCAGAAGATGATGATTTATATCTTATCGGAACTTCTGAGGTTTCTTTGGCCAGTTACCATGCTGATGAAATCCTAGAAGAGGAAGATTTACCCAAGAAGTACTTTGCTTTTTCGTCTTGTTTCAGACGAGAAGCAGGAGCCTACGGGCGAGATACAAAAGGAATCTTCAGGGTACATCAGTTCGAGAAAGTAGAAATGTTTCAACTGATTAAAGAAGAAGATTCTTGGCGAGAGTACGAAAAAATGCTGGAAATTTTTGAAGAAATCCTTCAGCGCCTCGAAATTCCGTATCAGCGAGTACTATTATCTACCGGTGATATTTCTCAGCAGTCGGCCAAAACAACTGATCTTGAAGGCTGGTTTCCAAGCCAAGAGAAGTATCGCGAGCTAGGTTCAGGCTCAAACACGACCACCTTCCAATCAAGACGATTAAATATTCGTTACCAAGACAAAAACAAAAAGAAACATTTTGCCCATCTCATGAATTGTACTGCGGCGGCTATGCCTCGGCTTCTCATCTGTATTCTAGAAAACTATCAGCAAAAAGATGGCTCGGTCATTGTTCCTCAAGTTCTGAGACCTTACTTTTCCGGAAAGGACGTTATCAAAAAGTCAAATTCCTAAAAACTCCCATATGCCACAAGTGCAGCTAAAAGAACTACGGATACAGGTTCAAGGCCTTCTTGTGAACTACAAAACAATTGGTCTCGGGACGCCGATTTTGATTTTGCCAGGCTGGGGAGGATCCTCAGAAACATGGAAAAGTTTCATTGATTATTTCAAGGCCAGTGACAAATATCAACTGATTGTCCTTGACTTGCCAGGTTTTGGCAAAAGTGATGATCCGCCGGTGGCTTGGTCAGTGAGTGACTATGTAAATTTCGTTTTGGACTTCACCGAGAAAATTGATCTGGAACGTTTTGTTTTGGTTGGGCATTCTTTTGGCGGTCGGGTATCTATCAAGCTAACAGCCAGGTATCAGCAAAAAGTCGAGGCCCTTGTTTTGGTAGCTGCTGCGGGCATCAAACACAAAAAAAGCCTCAAGCAAAGAACTGGCAATCTGCTAGCCAAGCAAGGGAAGAAAATATTCTCCCTCCCTTTTTTCAAGAAGTACTTTCATTTTTCTAGAAAGGCTCTTTACAAACTGCTGAGAGAAAGAGACTATGTCAAAACTAGAGGAAACATGAAAGAGACTTTTCAACGGGTTGTAGCCGAAGATCTGACACCATATTTAAACGATATCAAAGTTCCAACCTTGATCATTTGGGGGACAAAGGATCGCATGACGCCAGTTAATGACGCCTACGTTATGAATGATGGGATTTCCGGCTCAGTTCTAGAAGTTATTGAGGGAGGTGGTCATGGATTACACAAAGAGATGCCCAAAAGACTCAATAACACCATTTTGCATTTCATTTCTAGACCATGATTGTTACTCTTATTATTATTTTGCTGTTTGTTGCCGCTTTGGCCTTGATTATCAACGAGGTTTTGTACTGGACTTATCTTTTCCAACTCAAGGAGTATAGATTTGATCGACTCAAAGAGTATTTTGAGTCTCCAGAAGGGATGAAGCTTCTTAAGTCTAGGTTGCTTTATGCCGGGTTTTTTGGTCTTTATTTTTTGATTGAGATTGTAGTTTATGTTTATAATCAAGATGGCCGTGACTTTTCATTTCTCAGTATGGTTCCTTTTGTTTTCTTTGTTTTCTTTATTCTGTATTCTTCTTTCCGTTTTTTGTTGACTCTCAGGCAAAAAAGGCTGCGTATTCCAACTTTTAGTCCACGAGCTATCAGTATGTTAGTGTTTGCTTACGGAGCCATAATAATTATGGCCTTGCTAACACTTGATTTTTTTGTCGCCTATCTGGAAGGGAGCCTTTTGTTTGTTCTTATTTTTGTCCCTATTTTTGTCTTGGCGGCACTTGTCATAACTTTACCCTTGGCCAACTTCCTCAAAAAGAGAGTTTTTGACAAAGCCAAAGCCAAACGAGAGAGTCTTGATAATCTATTGGTGATTGGTATCACCGGAAGCTACGGCAAGACCAGTGTCAAAGAATATGTCTATCAAATTTTCTCTCGTTGTTTCAACACGCTAAAGACAGACACGCATGTCAATACTGAACTTGGGATCGCCAATACAGTAATCGACAAGCTCAACGATCAACATCAAGTTTTTGTGGTTGAAATGGGGGCGTATAAAAAAGGTGAAATCAAGTTTGTTTCAGAAATTATTAAACCCAATGTTGGAATCATTACCGGCATCAATGAGCAGCATCTATCTCTTTTTGGCAGTCAAGAAAATATCGTCAAAGGCAAGGCTGAGCTAGCCACTGCCTTACCACAAGATGGGCCTCTTATTCTCAATGGTGATAACAAGTATTGCCGAGAAATAGGTCGTAAAATAAAACGCCAGAACAGCTACTATTCACTCAAAAGAAAAACAGATCTTTATCTAGAAAAAGCTGAGCTAAAAGAAGATTCTTCATATTTTGAACTGGGGTACAAAGGTCAAAATTACCCTTTCAAAACTTCTTTGGTCGGGGAGCACAATTTGCAGAACTTGATGGCCGCCATTCTGACCGCTTTTGAACTTGGTGTGTCCTATGACATCATCAAGAAAGCACTTCTTAATCTCAAGCCACTTTCAGAAAACATGGAGGTGATCAGGAAAGGTCAACACAGCTATATCGACAATACTTATAACCTTAATCCAGCTAGCATTAAAGCCGCAGTCAAAATGCTAAAATTTTATCCCAAGAGTCGCAAGGTTTTGGTTCTGGACGACATTCTAGAGCTCGGAGAGAAGGCCAAGAGCGTTCATACTACCGTTGGAGAGCAGATCACTGATTTTGACCGGGTGTACCTGATAGGAAAGAATTATTCTAACGTGGTTAAAAAGTCAGCTCTTGAAGCTGGATTAGCTGAGGAGCAAGTTAAAATCACTCATGATTTGGACAACGTTGCCAGAAAGATCAAAAAAATGAAACAGAGAAGCGTGATCGTTTTGCTTGGCAAGGGGTGTAAAAAAGTAAGCCACAAATTAGATGTTTGAAAGAATAATTACAACTTCTCTTTCTCCAAACACTAACAAGAAACAACTTCACTTGTGCTTGAAGAATATTTTAAATCCCTTCTTGTGGGGAAACTGGAAGAAAGGACCAGAAGAACAGAAACTTATAGAAAAATTTCAAGCATACTTTCAAGGGTATGAGGCAGTCAGTTTTGGTAGTGGTCGAGCAGCTCTTTACTATCTCCTCAAGAGCTTTGGTGTCACCACGGGCGATGAGGTTATTGTTCAGGCTTATACATGTGTTTCTGTCCCAAATTCTATTGTTTGGCTGGGGGCTAAACCGGTCTATGTTGATGTTCGGAATGATTTCAATATGGATCCCGAGCTAATTGAACCAGCCATCACATCAAAGACCAAAGTCATTCTCACTCAGAACACCTTTGGCAAACCAGCAGATATAAGAAGGATTAAAGACATTGCCGAAAAGCACAATCTGATTCTAATTGAAGATGCGGCTCATGCCCTGGGAGCTGAGGTTGCGTCACAAAAGATAGGTGGATTTGGTGATGGAGCTATTTTCTCCTTTGGTCGTGATAAAGTTAT
>JAHIRA010000171.1 GCA_018818905.1 Patescibacteria group bacterium
AAACAAGAATTAATGCCCTTGTCCTGGGAGGTCAAAATAACCCCAATGTGGTGACTGGTGGTGGCTTCAAAAGCCCCACATCTTTGTTGCTCAAGATAGAGAGGGTTAAGAGAATTGGCCCGACAACGGTGAGTATAAAATATATGATTAGATAAAATTGAGACACAATGACCAAAGCAAGCAAAAGACCAGAAGAAGAAGTTTTTCAAGATCTGTATGATCAAACAGATTTTTCTTTTATTCAAGGAGAAATAAGGCAAAGAATTAAAGCTGCTCTTGAGAAAGAAAATCTTGATTTTACAGACAGAATAAATCTAGAGCATCCGGACGATGCAGAAAACGGGGATTACTCAACGAATCTGTCTTTTGTTTTGGCCAAAAAACTAAAAAAGAGTCCAGTCGAAATAGGCCAAAAACTAGCTCAAATTCTCAATGAAGATGAATACTTTAGACAAGTAAACTTTGCTGCACCTGGTTTTATTAACTTCTTTCTTTCAAAACAAGTCTTGATCAATATTATTGCCCAGATAGATAAAGAAGCTTCTGACTTTGGGACACAAACAATTGGCCAAGACAAGAAAATTCAGGTTGAATTTATTTCGGCCAACCCAACCGGTCCGCTTACAGTTCCAAACGCCAGGGGCGGGTTTACCGGAGACACCTTGGCGAGAGTTTATACCAAGTTAGGTTTTGTGACCGAGAGAGAATACTATATTAATGATTTTGGCAATCAGATTGCCAAACTGGGCGAGTCAGTTTTTTATTATTACAGAAAACTTCAGGGACAAGAGAGAGAGTTTCCGGAAGATGGATACCAGGGTGAATATATAGAAGACATTGCCAAAGATTTGCATGCAGAAGAAAAGGATCTAAGTCTTGAAGAAGTTCAGACGAAGGCTTTACAAATGAACATTGAGTCAGCCAAAAAAACTGTGGCCAGAATGGGCATTGATTATGATACTTGGTTTGCCGAGAGCTCACTTCACAAGAGCAAGAAGATTCAAGAAACTCTGGATCAGCTTATCAAAGACAACAAAGCGTATGAAAAGGACGGAGCCTGGTGGCTAAGATCGACTGAATACTACGATGACAAAGATAGAGTTCTGATTAGAGACAACAAAGTTCCCACTTACATCATGGGCGATTTGGCCTATCACACTGACAAATTTAGACGTGACTTTGACAAAGTTATTAATATCTGGGGAGCAGATCATCATGGGGATGTAGCTAGACTGCATGCTGGACTTCATTTCTTGGGTATTGATGACAACAAGCTCAAAATTCTTTTGGTCTCACTTATGAAAATGGAACAAGATGGAAAAGAGGTTAGGATGTCCAAAAGAAAAGGTGTTTTTGTTCTTATGAATGATCTTCTGGACAAGGTTCCTCTGGACGTTCTGCGCTTCTTTTCACAAATGTATGACATCAAAAGTCCGATGGTTTTTGATCTGGATTTGGCCCTTGATACCAGTGAAAGAAACCCGGTCTATTATGTTCAGTATGCCCATGCCAGACTCTGCTCCATTCTCAGAAAGGCTCCACAAGACCTAAAAAACACAGAGGCGGATTTGAGCGTTTTGACCAATGAAGAATTGTTTATTATCAAAGAGCTGATTCGCTTTCCCGAACTTCTAGTCACAGTTGCCAGAGACTATGAAGTTCACTTGATGACTCACTATGCCATTGAGTTGGCCAAAAAATTCCATGCTTACTACCAGCGCTACCAAGTTTTATCCGATGACCAAGAAATATCTGCTGCCCGGCTCAAGCTAGTGGCCGCTGTTAAAATAGTTTTGGCCAACACCTTAGATGCTTTGGGAGTCGAAGCACCGGAAAAAATGTAATTCTGATTACTATGAAGCATCCGCATACTCTTCTTCTTGATGTCACCACCCAATGCAATCTGTGTTGCCCATATTGTTTTGGTCCCAAAAAAGGCTCCAAAAAAGATCGGTCGCTAGAGGAGTTAAAGGAAGAAATTAAAGAGGCCTCAAAGAATGGTTTCAAAGTTATAATCATTTCCGGTGGCGAGCCGCTTCTGAGAAAAGACATTCCACAACTTATCAAACTGGCCAAAGAAGATGGTCTTTACACTATCCTTCATACCAATGGAATCTTGCTGACAAAAAACTTGGTCGACAAACTCGAGCCTCATCTTGACCAGCTCAATCTGCCGCTTGATGGCTTCGACGAGATCAGTAATGATGCTCTGCGGGGTGAAGGCCACTACAAAAAAGTTGTCAAAGCTATGGATCTAATTCGTGGCCGCGATATTAAGATGGTGGTTTCGACAGTGGCTAATTCTAGAAACAGAGAGTTTATTAGTAAGATTGCCGAGATTATACCAGAATGGACTTTCAAGTGGAGAGTTTTTCAGTTCAAACAAACCAAACAAGTCAAGGCAGAGGCTGCAGTATTTGAAATACCGGACAATGAATTTAATAAAATTTCTGAAACAATAAAAAACATTCCTAAACCCTTTGAGGTTGAGATGGTTCCAAGAGAAGATAAGCTTTTTTATAAATCTTACACTGAAAGATAATGAAAATTGGCATTGATGCCAGACAAATGCTTGACCCGGCGGATGAAAAAGGGGGTGGGGTGGAGCGCTATACTTTTTCACTGGTTACTCGCTTAATAAACAATAGTGATAATAAGTTTGTTTTGTTTCTAAAGAGTGGCTACCAAAGTCTGCATCTTCTAAGAAAAAACAACACCAAAATTGTTTTTGTAAAAGAGAGTAGACTTCCGGTTCTTGGAAACCATCTTCTGTTTGCAAATATCTTGAAAAA
>JAHIRA010000172.1 GCA_018818905.1 Patescibacteria group bacterium
AAGGCTGCGTTTGAGATAACCTCGAGAATGGAGGAATTTGCTGCGGCTATGATAGGTGTTTTGGCCCGGGCCGCTTCTAGCAAAGGAAAGCCAAATCCTTCAAAAAATGAGGGATAAATAAAGATACTAGCTGCAGCATATACAATATCTTTATCCCGAGGATCAATGTAGCCCGTTAACACTATCCCCTCTAGCTTCAATTGGGCCGGATCTTTCCCTACAACTTCTTCAATCTTCCACCCTTCAAGCCCAGAAATAACTAGGGCGTGCTCAATTCTATTATGTAATCTCAGCGCCTGGTAAGCTTTGATAATGGTCTTGATATTCTTTCTAGGCTCAAGCGTTCCAAAACATAGAATGTACTTTTGGGGTAGACGGTATTTGGCTCTCACTTCTTTCTCTCTCTGCCGATCAACTTCATAGATTTGAACACCAGAAGGAATTGTGACAACTTTTTCTAAAGGCAGTTTGTAGGTTTCCACCAAATCCCTTTTGGTCTCCTCGGAAACTGCGATAACCTTATCAGCACTCTTGGCTATTTTTTTGGGACCAACAACCTTGTGCCACAATCGACGCTTGAGGCTCAAAAATTCAGGATAGTGTTCAAAAGACAAATCATGAAAGGTAACCACTTTGGCACACTGACGATCTAGAGCTTCAAAAAGAATATTGGGCATAAAAAACAGATCAACTCCAGATACCAAACGATTCAATCGAGGTCTCTTGAAAAGTCTCAATGACAGGTTAAGAAGTTTGCTCGGAATCCGAAATTGACACACCGTCACATTCTTTCTAGTCTTGATAAAATCAAGGGAAACTTCTGATTGATGGTAAGAATTCAGAAAGAATTTGTATTCATTTTTATGATCGAAGGAGACAACGGCCTTCAGAAGCTCTAGCAAATATTCTTCGACTCCACTTCTTCTTCCGGCAGCCAATGGCCTCAGATCAACCCCAATAGTCATGGAGTTATTTTTCTTCTGCTTTCTCTTCTTTAAAGTACTCCTTGAGAAAAGCAAAAGCAATGCCCAAGAAAAGTCCAGACACAAGACCAGCTACCAAAGCTACAATGGGTGAGATTTGATTGGATGAAACTACCGCCTCCCCCGCTGTGACTTCAAATGAATTATGGCCAGCAGCATTGCTTTCTAGATTCTCGATTTTATCCTGTGAAACAGTAACCAAGCTCCCTAGCACCTTTTCAGCCTTAGAAGCATCAGCATTACTGACCTTTACTTTGATCAAGTGAGCTGAAACCTGACTGGGCTTGATGCTTTTGATTTGAGTATTGATATCACCCTCACTCTCAAGTCCTGCTTTCTTGTAAATTTCAAGAACAGTATCAGGAGCAGCAAACATTGAAACCAAAGTATTGGACAAGAACTCACTGGACTGGATAGCGTAATAATTATCATACTGAAAGTCAGGCGTCTGCTCACGATTGACCCGATGCAAGGTCAAAGAAGTTGTAGCCGTATACTTTTCTGGCATAACATAGGTTGCTCCGAGAGCCAGGCCACCCACAAGCAACATGACAATTAGGATCATGAATTTTTTCAGAAGAACAATTTTGAGATAATTTTTTGAGTTCATTTTTTATCTGTTATGATATTTCTGCTGATGTTTTTGCAAGGCTTGATCAAAATAATCCTTAACTTTTTTCTTGAAAATATCTTCATCAAATTCTAAAGCTGATTTTCTAATAACCTCTGGATCATATTTGCTGTGATCAAAATCTCTGATAGTATCTACTAGACTCCAAGGTGTTTGGTCATCAAAGAATTCTCCAGTTATTCCCTCTTTAACTGTTTCCATAGCTCCACCTTTTCTGTAGGCAATCACTGGCCTTCCGGCGGCTGCGGCCTCAACGGCTGCAATACCAAAATCCTCTTCCTGAGGATGGATAAAGGCCCGGCAATTTGCCAAATATTCTGCCATCTCCTTGTTAGGAAGAGCTCCCAAGAATTCAATATTGGGTCCGGCAATTTTTTTGAGGTTGCCTATTTCTTCGCCAGTCCCAATAATTTTGAGTGGCATATCCAGAGCGTTGAAAGCTTCAACCGCTATATCAACTCTTTTATAAGGTCTGAGACGACCAACAATCAAATAATAATCGCCAACTTCTTTGGAAATATTGAATCTCTTGGTTTCGACCGGCGGATAAATAACATGGCTATCCTGAGAATAGTATTTGCTAATTCTATCTTGAACAGTTTTGGAATTGGCAATGTAATGGTCGACTCTATCAGCGGCAACTCTATCCCAAGTTCTGATCTTGTTAAGGACCAGAGGCAGCGCTTGTTTGACAATACTTGGCTGACGAAGTTCATCGGTATATTTGTGCGTATCACTCCACAAATATCTTGTGGGCGAATGACAGTAACAGATATGAAGTGTTTCAGGATTTGTAATCACTCCCTTGGCATAGGCTGAACTGTCAGAAATCACAACGTCATAGCGAGATAGATCAAATCTCTCAACAGCAGCCGGCATTAAAGACAAATACCATTTGTATCTTTTGACGCCAAAAGGCATTTTCTGAATAAAAGAAGTTCTGATATCCATGTCTTCAAAAACTCCGCCAGTATCTTCTTTGTCATAAGAGATAGTATAGACCGGAGCTTTGGGAAACATTTCATGAAAAATTCTAAGAACCTTTTCTGCCCCTCCAACTTGATTTAGAAAATCATGAACTAGTGCAACTTTCATAGTTTTAGGCAAAATTTCTTCTTTCTAATAAAGTAAATGGGGTCCGAAGCAATATCTGTAAATCCATGCCAAGTGACCAGTTCTCCATATAAGAAAGATCGTATTTAATTCTCTGTTCAACTGACGTATCGCCGCGCAGGCCGTTTACCTGAGCCCATCCTGTCATGCCTGATTTCACAATATGACGGGACATATATCTGGGAATATTCTCCTTGAATTCCTTCACAAAATGCGGGCGTTCAGGTCTTGGGCCAACCAGGCTCATATCACCTCTAAGGACGTTGATAAGCTG
>JAHIRA010000173.1 GCA_018818905.1 Patescibacteria group bacterium
AATGTTTATTGTTGACAATTTTAGGAAAACATGATACATTCAGCGTAGATAAAACAAGATTAAATTGTCACAAAGTAAGTCAATTTTTTTTCGTCAATAATAGAACGATGACCGATAACTTTTCAAACAACCAAAGAGACGACCTAGACCTTCGCGCAACCGTTGCGGAGTTTATTGATGGTCTTCCGGAAAGAAGCGAAGACATTCTTGTCAAAAGATATGGTCTTCAGGGTGACAAAAAAATGACCCTTGAACAAGTTGGTCAGAATTATAATATTACCAGAGAAAGAGTCAGACAAATTGAGTCTGCTACCCTGAGAGATCTTTTGGCCTCAGAAAAAGTAAAGCATCTCGAGCCAGCCGAAGATCTGATTGTGACTGTTCTTGAAGACTATGGCCAGGTTATGGAGCATAATGCTCTAGTAGAAAAAGCTCTAGAAAAAACTTCAGACGAGACTCATGGCAATCATATTGAGTTTGTTCTTCATGTCAGCGGTAAATTTTATGACCAGAAAGAAGATGATTATTATAAAAAAGCTTGGTATATAAAAGATGCTGATCTTTCAATTCCCAAAAAAGTGGTTGATTCTTTCATTGAAATACTGGAAGAAAAGAATGAACCTGTCCCTCATGAAGAAATTCATGGCTACATCAAAAATCATGATGTCGCCAATGAAATTGCTGAGCATATAGACGATTCTGATAGAATTATTGCTTTCCTTCGCCTTGGTAAAAGAATTCAAAAGAATCCGTATAGCGAATGGGGTATGGCTCATTGGAATGAAATTATGCCTCGTGGTGTCAAAGATAAGGCGTATGTTGTTCTCAAGAAAGAAGCTAGGCCATTGCATTTCACTGAAATTACAGAAAAAATCAACAGTAATGCCTTTGGAAGTAAAATAGCTGTTCCTCAAACTGTTCATAACGAACTTATTAAAGATGAAAGATTTGTTCTTGTTGGTAGGGGTATTTACGCTCTTGTAGCCTGGGGCTACAAACCGGGAACTGTCGCTGATGTTGTTGCTGATGTTTTGAAAGAAACTGAAAAACCTTTGTCCAAAGAAGATATTGTCGAGGAAGTTCTTAAGCAACGCTTGGTCAAGAAAAATACCATTGTCTTGGCCCTTCAAAATACTGACAAAATCAAAAGAGAAGGCGAAACTTACCTTCTGATCGAGGATAAATAAAAAGAGACATCAGCTACAAAAAATAGCTAGAGGTCTCTTTTTTTGTCCTTATTTTTTTTCAAGTCCATATCTAGCCATAAATTACTCATCTGTAGAAGGAGCATTGCAACCGATTTAACGTCTTTTTGGAGGAAGGTCAGTAAAATCACCTGATCGTTTAGAGTTGGGTTTGGTTACCCTACTTTTTGCAGGTATAAAAGTTACTAGCGGGTAAGTCTTAAAGTATGTTAAAATAGAAGAGAAAGCAAAAACAAATGCCAGAAGAACTGTTACTCTCAGCGCGTGAAAATGTGGGACAAATTTTCGATTACCTTTATTTGGTTATATCCAAAACATGGTTTGTTTGGGTTCCCATTTTTTTGTATTTGGCATATAGAATCTGGCTTTTTAGAAAACAGATCAAGTGGTCGCAGAGTATCAAGTATGAACTGGTTGCTATTTCTATTCCTGCAGACAGTGTCAAGGATCCAAAGTCCATGGAGCAGATCTTCACTGGTCTCCATTCTGTTGAGAAATCTCGTAATTTCTTTGAGACCAACTTTTTTGGTGAATTGCAACTTGGTTTTAGTTTCGAGATAGTAGGAATTAATGGGCATGTTCGTTTTATTATTAGAACCCCGGATTTCTACAGAAATGCGGTTGAGTCTCTAGTATATGCCTATTATCCCGATGCCGAAATTATGGAGGTTGAAGATTACGTTGCCTTTGCCCCAAAAATCTATCCCGATGATAAGTACAGTATGTATGGAACCGAGGTTGTTCTAACAAAACCGGACGCTTATCCTATTAGAACTTATTTGTCTTTTGCTGAAGATATTGAGCAGGGCTTCATTGACCCGGTAGCGGCACTGACTGAATCAATGAGTAGCCTGAGTCCCGGGGAACAATTATGGTTTCAAATCCTGATCAGACCTCGCTGGGATGACAAATGGAAGCAAGGAGTCTTGGCAGAAGTAGACAAGCTCATGAAGCGCCCAGTAGCCCCATACACCGATTGGTTTAGGAAATATGTTATCAGTGGCTGGCATTCGGTAGAGTCCAACGTTGATCAATCTCTTGGTTTTCCGGCCGCAGAGATTGATGAAGATGGTGGTCCGGAGATGAACTTCATGTCGCCTGGCGAGCGAGAGATTATTGGTGCCATAGAATCTAGTATGGCCAAAATTGCTTTTCAGGTTAAGATGCGTTTTGTCTACATAGCCAACAACGATGTCTTTGACAAACCCAAAGGGGTTCTTCCTATGTTTGTTTACATGAGAATTTTTACCACAGAAAACCTCAATGGACTCAAGCCAAATACAAAAAACTGGACTTCTGTAGATTACTTCAAGAAGCTTCGTTTGCCGTGGAGACAAAGAAAGATAATGAGTGCCTATACTTCAAGGGATTTGGATGCCGGGGCGAATGGTTACGTGATGAGTACCGAAGAACTGGCTACCCTTTACCACTTCCCATACGAAAGTGTTAAAGCTCCGACCCTAGAAAGAACGGATGCCAAGAAGTCTGAGCCACCGGCAGATTTACCGCTTGCCTAGAGCTAAAACTTATTGATTTTATAGAGACAAAATATCATGACACAATCTGATATCACCATGCTTGGTGAAACCAATTATCGTGGAGCTCAGACCCGTTTTGGTATCAAAAGAGATGATCGGCGGCGTCACATGTACCTGATCGGAAAGACAGGAATGGGCAAGACTACCTTGCTTGAAAACATGGTTATTAGCGACATCAAAAATGGCAATGGTTTGTGCGTCGTGGATCCTCATGGTGATTTTGCCGAGCAGATGCTTGATTATATCCCATCCAACAGAATAAATGATGTGGTCTATTTCAATCCCGGCGACATAAAGCACCCCATTGCCTTCAATGTTATGGAAAACGTTGACCCCGAGTACAAGCATTTGGTGGCTGCGGGTCTTCTGGGAGTTTTCAAGAAAATTTGGGCTGATTCTTGGGGTCCTCGGCTTGAATATGTGCTTAGAAACACAATTCTTGCCCTGATAGATTACCCTGGTAGTACTTTGCTGGGAACAACAAGAATGTTAGTTGATAAGGTCTACAGAAAAAAGGTTATCGCCAAGGTTACTGATCCGGTTGTCAAATCATTCTGGGTTGATGAGTATTCCAAATATCCAGACAAGTTCCAAGCCGAGGCGATTGCGCCGATCCAGAATAAAGTTGGTCAGTTTTTGTCTATTGCTCTCATTAGAAACATTGTTGGACAGCCTAAATCTACTATCGACGTTCGTGATATAATTGACAACAAAAGAATTCTTCTGCTGAACCTGTCCAAAGGTAAGCTTGGCGAGGATGCTTCGGCGCTGTTTGGAGCGATGATTATTACCAAATTGCAGCTGGCGGCCATGGGTCGGGTTGATATCCCGGAAGAAGACCGACAGGATTTCTATCTCTATGTTGATGAGTTCCAGAATTTTGCCACCGAAAGTTTTGCCGACATTCTTTCTGAGGCTAGAAAATACCGTCTCAATCTGACTATGGCTCACCAATACATAGAACAACTTCCAGAAGAGGTCAGTGCGGCTGTTTTTGGCAATGTGGGTACCCTCATCACTTTCAGGGTTGGGGCGATGGATTCAGAAACTCTGGCCAAAGAATTGGAGCCTGTTTTTCTTGAAACAGACTTGGTTAATCTGGCCAAATACAATATTTACCTGAAGTTGATGATTAATGGAGTGGCCTCACAAGCTTTTAGTGCGAACACTTTGCCTCCGCAGTGGGAAAAAGAAGGCAATAGAGAAAAGGTAGAGAGAATTTCTATTGAACGATACGCCAAAAGTCGCGATGAGGTGGAAGAAAAAATTGCTCGCTGGAGTGGCTTTGGTGACTCAGACGAAACAACTACAGGACCGCAGGGCGGGGGTCGACCCGGAGGTGGCATTAGACAACCGCAAAGGCCTCAGGTTCAGTCTCAGCCTCATTCTCAACCACAATCTCGACCCCCATACCAATCTCAGCCACGATCACAAACCAGACCTCCAGCGCCAAGACAGTCACAACCTAGCCAAACCCCAAATAGATCACAGCCATCCAATCAAAGACCTGTCAATCAAAACCAAAGTCCCAGACCGACCAGCCCTCCAGCCAGAAAAGAAGAAGATCATCAACCATTCAAAAAAGCTTTTCAAAATCTAAAGAAGAATAATTCAGACAAGCAATGATTCAGGCAGATAGCGAACAAGAACACCAAGAATTTCAGAAACACATCAGAAACAAACGGCGTCGCAAGATTATTCTGTTAACCATGGTTATCCTATTTATTTTTGGCATTGTTTTCTCAACAACTGGCTATCTGATTTATAATTTTTACTACAAACCTACCCAAGAAAGAATGGCTATAGGCCTGCAGGTCACCAGTTTTCTAGAATACTACACCCAAGAAATTGATCAGCAAGAAATGAAAGATGTACGGGATCTTTTGACAGAAGACAAAGAGTTGCATGACAAGGGCCTGGGTCTGGAAAATACTGATCGTGATGAGTACTTAAGCGTTGTTAGACAAAGACAGGTTCTTTATCAGCAAGGGATAAAAAAGCTTGAAGCTGCTAAAGAAAAGCTCAAAAACTATGACACTCCGAAGGAAATCAGAAACGTCAAAGCTATTATGCTGGAAGCTTTTCACAAAAGAATAGAAGCTTATCAACTTTTTGATAAGGGTTTTGATGATATCTTCGCCGGGAAAGAAAGTACCAAGTTTGAAGAAGCTCAAGAGAAGCTCAAACAAGCCACAGAACTGGAAGAAAAAGCTTCAGAAGAGTTAGATAAAGAGATAGAAAAACTTAGTGGGGTCAAAACAAACGAAATGTCTTGACAAATATTAGTTTTTATGTTATAAACAAGCAAAGAGGAGTTTATTATTAACGCAAAAAATATGTTTCAAGGCGAAGCTGGAGTTGGCAATGGCTCTAAAGATGACAAAAAGAAAAAAGAAAAGGGAGTTTTCCAGGATTTGCTGGATGAGGCCAAAGCCCAAGAATCAAAAGGTAAAAAAACAATGAAGGTTGAGGAGATGAGTCATCAACAACAAGAGAAGGCTCTTGGAATGTTTGTTGATCGTTTTTTTTCTGATGAGGCAGCCAAAGAAGCACGCAAAGAGGCTGAGTGGGAACCACTTGGCACAAAAGACATTGTGGAACAGTCACTTGATTTACAGGGGCAATCAGCTGAATCACCTGGTGTTAAAGGATCTGTAGACAGGTATTTTAAAGAGCGTCCAGAGGCTATCGATGCCGTAGAAAATATGAAAAAAGAACTTCAGTATGAAGTGACGATGGAGAGACTTAATGAGCAGCGACGCCAAGAAGAACAGAAAGCGTTTGACGAAATGATGGCTCAGAAAAAAGAAGCTGCCTACAAAAAAGGTGTTTTCAAGGATCTCATTCACGAGGTGAAAGTAGCAGAAATACATGCTGATATAGCTTTAGTAGCAAGATTAAAAGAGGAAGCACTGGGGAAAATCTCTGATAAAGTTGAAGCAAAAGAAGTTTCAAAAGAGCCGGAAGACGAAGGGATAGAGGTTGGCGAAGATCAGGTTCTCTCCTATGAAGATATTATGCTTGAAGCCAACGAGCTTCAAGATGTCATGGATAAAGTGCTTGAGGGAAAAGAATCTCAACCAGGAGAAAACTTTAATGAATTTCAAAACATAGTTAACTCTCTAGAGGGTGGTGTCACCAAGGCCAGAGAAAGAGCTTTTAATAATGGAGAGAATTTCACTCAAGATGACCAGACGAATGTCATTGAAAACACTGCTTTAAGTTTTGGTTTGGTCAAGGAGCAGATTAGAGATTTGATTGAATCTGGAGCATTGTCGGAAGAAGATGAAGGTAAATGGAGTGATTTGTTTTTCCAGGCCTGGGAGGGAGAAAGAAAATATCTTAGTGAAGTCAACAATGAGAATATCGCTACACAAAGAATGGAAGGGGTTCGGGAGACAATTGCTCAGGCAGAAGAAGAAACTCAGGAATCTGGATTTGACAAAGATGACCCATTTGGTGTCAAAGGCTTTAATTTTTCGGAGAGAGAAGTGGAGAAATATAAGAATATAGTCACCGAAGGTGAAGCTTATGCCAATATCATGAAAAAGAATATAAAAAAAATTGAATCCCTTCGTGAAAAAACAGAAAAGTTGGTTGATATGAAAGAGGTCGCGGACGCTTTGACTGATATTCTGTATATAGAATCTATGGTAGCAAAGCTAGATACGAAGTATAAACTGTCAATGATGGAAAGGTTGGCCATGCAAGTGCAGGGTGGGGTTACGCCTGAGAAGGCCACAGAATTATACAAATACATATTGGATACTGGCCTTGAAGTGAGTGCTAGAATATACACTGAGGCCAAAGAAGGCTGGAAGGCTCTTGATACTAGACCTGTAGATATTGCCAAGCTAGGAGTGACTCGAGAGAGCTTCTTGGCATCAGCCCTAAGCGATTCTCTATTGGCTCAAGAAAATCTCAAAAAAGTATTTGATCTTAACAACACCAAGGAAGGTCATGAACTTTCGCAGGGCAAATTTACTGCTATTTCTATCAATATGTCTGAAATCCAAAGATTGAGTGCAGAAATTGGAGAAGAAATGGTCAGACTTCAAGAAGCAAGACTTGTAGAAAAAGAAGGGTTGCCGGCCGCACTCGAAGTTATAAAACAAGCAGGAAAGTCTCCTGAAGAAATACAATATCAAAGTGACACACAAAAAATTGATATGGAGGCTATGATGAAAGAAATCAGAGGCATGGATCCAATAGAAAAGGCCAAGGCGCTAGAGGTAGATCCCGACAAAGCCAAGCTTAAAGAGCTTCGACAAGAACTCCAAGATGCTGGTAAAGAAAGAGCCGCTACGAAAAAAAATGTCATAGAGCTCAAACAGTTGCATATAGATCTTAGAGCTTTATATAACGAAAATGGCATTGTCGAGATTTGGCCCAAAGATGACATAGCTACGAAAACGTTTCTTGAATTAAAAAACGCTCAACTTTTATTTGGAATTATCAAAGACAAAAATAACGCTGTTACGAAATTAAATGTTTTTGATAAGCTTGCTGAACAGGGTATTATTTCTAAAGGAGCCTATGAACAGATTATTAGCAGTAGGGTTTTGACTCCCAGAACTATCAAAACCATGCTTGAGCTAGGTAATGCCTTACCACTTCTAGAAACAAAAATTGATGCAGGATCAGAAAGTGACGATGAAAAGGCAGATGCATTAGCGAAAGTATTGGTATTGGTGGGAGAAATTGGAAATATGGAAAAAGTAATCAAGAACAAAGAAGAAGCAGCTCAAACTCTTAGGACAGAAGGTGCTCGAGCCTAAAGAATAAAACAAAAAGAAGAGCCACCGGCGTTGAACGCGGGTGGCTTTTAGTTTGGAGAAAAAAGGGCGGGGTGAGTATCTGGGGTGGCAAGGGTGATGGGGGTAAAAGGAGATTTGAAAATTTCAAACTGCGCAATATCTTCTATTGTGCGACAAGCGCATAGTTGCTCGATTGTGGGTTCAGGAGGCGGGTTTTTGATCATATTGCAGTCTAGGTACATAACTGTAACTTTTTCCAGGTCAACTTTAGCATTGAAGGTGAAGCATAGGGAACCGCCAATGGTTTCCACAAAAGTTGGTTGCATCCTTTCTTGGCCGATT
Organism: Patescibacteria group bacterium; assembly: GCA_018818905.1. Taxonomy (GTDB): domain Bacteria; phylum Patescibacteriota; class JABMPQ01; order JABMPQ01; family JAHIRA01; genus JAHIRA01. Next base: position 7,843 of record JAHIRA010000173.1, read on the forward strand.
TTGAAGCAAAACCTGAACCTGATCTCACTTTCGTCTCTAAAGTCCATCTCGATGCCGATTTTGCTGGTCAGAGTAAATTTTGTCAAAACTCTTTTTAGCCAAACTCGTTTCAAGAGGTGACCGAGATTATCGGTCAGATGTTTCAACCATGATTTCTTGTGAAAGATGTGGGTGGCCATCATGAAATACTTTTCACCAACCAGTTTGTTTAGACCCATGTTCATGGTCTGCTCTTCTTCTGCAGTCCAGGGCTTTCGCTTCTGAAATCTGTGAGACAGACCCATTATTTTTATTAGTAGATCAATAACCCAAAAGAAAATTCTCATCGAGATCTCTATGATCCACATGGCGTCCTCCTATTTGTTTAAGGGTACAAAGATTTGACATCTATCTTCATATCCATTATAATTCGATAACTAGAAAAAAGTCAAGTTATATTTCATGAAGCCAAAAATTGCCGTAGCTATGTCAGGTGGAGTCGATTCATCGGTGGCCGCTGCTCTTCTTAAGAAAGAAGGCGCAGATGTGACTGGCTTTTTTTGTTACTTCTGGTCAGAAGGTAAAGGGGAGGGGGAGGAGCTGATTCAAAATAAATGCTGCTCTCTTGATTCTGAAATGATGGCTAGGAGAATGTGTCAGAAGCTAAACATTCCTTTCTACACTCTCAACCTTTCAAGAGAATTTAAAAAGAAGGTCGTCGACAGATTTGTTGATTCCTATGAAGAAGGCAATACCCCCAATCCTTGCGTTGAATGTAATAGAGAAATCAAGTTCGGTCTTCTACTAGACAAGATCAGGAGTCTGGGTTTTGATTTTTTGGCCAGCGGTCACTATTCTCAAGTAGAAAAAAGGGGAGACCAGTATCTGCTAAAAAAAGGCTTAGATGAGCTCAAAGATCAGTCATATTTTCTATATACTCTTACCCAAGACAAGCTCAAACATATCAAATTTCCTATAGGCAAAATGAAGAAGTCAGAAGTGAGAAAGCTGGCTTCTAGGCTTGATATTCCTTCTGCCAAGAGGGAAGAGAGTCAGGGAATTTGCTTTGTTAAAGAGAAAAAGCACAATAATTTTCTAGAAAGAAATCTCAAAAATATCAAGCAGGGGAGAATTGTTGACCAAGATGGGGAAGTGCTTGGCAAGCATTCCGGTCTCCCCTATTACACTCTCGGTCAGCGAGGCGGGATTGGGATTGGTGGTACGGGGCCGTATTATGTTTACAAAAGAGATTTAAAAAGCAACACTCTTCATGTCACTTCTGATCCTGAGGACAAAAAACTTTTTTCTTCTGACATGATTTGTCAAAGGCCAACCTGGATTTTGGGAGAGAAGCCACCGCTTCCCAAAAAATGCTTAGTTAAGGTTAGATATATGAAACAGCCGGTTGAGGTTGTGATTGAAGAAGTTACCAAGAAACACATCAAAGCATCTTTCATTGAGCCTTTGAGGGCGGTTATGTCAGGGCAGAGTGCGGTTTTTTATGACAATGAAGTTGTGTTGGGTGGTGGAATAATAGAGTAGCTCAGTTGCTGGCTCCAGGCTGAGCCTGGAACCAAGGCGCAAAACGTAGCAAAGTAAGAAGAAAGAGCTTCAATCTCATTTTATTTTTTGGTATAATAATAGTGGTGTTTTTCATAAGCTAGCTCCTTGATGCAAAAGTCTTCCTTCGTAAAGCTTTTGCAAAAAAGCTCTCCTCTCTAGCATTAGATGCTGAGAGTAGAGCTTACTTTTTCTCTCTGCCAGTTTCTGATATAATTAACCCTAGCTTAAAGCAAAGTAGACTTATGTCTGATTTTTCTGATCCCATCAAAAAACTGGAAGGTGAACTCGATGATTTGTTGGGCGAGATCAACAGAAAAGAACAAGAACTCAACCAGATCAATAGAGAAGCTGAAGATCTTAAAAAACGTCAAATTGTCATAG
>JAHIRA010000174.1 GCA_018818905.1 Patescibacteria group bacterium
CAATCAATAAACTTTCCAAGAGATCCATCATGGTGTCAAGCCGCTTGACCGGAACCTTAATATAGGAAAAAAGTTTTATCTTGTCGGCTATCTCTTTTTGTTTTGCTTTAGTCTCTTTAAGAGATGCTTTGCCACCAACTACCTTCTTGGCCACTTCCTTCTTAACGTTTAATTTTTGTTTGGCCACTTCCGGCTCACCTCCTTCTGATCTCTTTGACTTTCCTATTCCTTGAGTCTCCACACCAGTTACTGCCTTAATCTTCTTTGATAAAGAATCCAAATTCTTCTCTTTGTCAGTTTTACGAATCTGTTCCAAAGAACCATTGAGACCGTCTAGTCCTTCAAAGAGGATTTCGATAGTTTTTGGAGTAATTTCTAAAAGATTGTTTCTGGCATAGTCAAAAACATCTTCAATGACATGAGCCAAGAAGGCCATCTTTTTGAAACCCATCATCCCAGCCGCCCCTTTGACAGTATGTGAAAATCGCATGAGCTCATTTAGTATTTCTTTGTCGGCTGGTTTTTTTTCTAGCTTCAATAGACCACCATCAAGAGCCTGCAAGTTATCTTGCTCTTCAGTTAAAAAGTCTTCTTTGAAACTAGCTAGATCAAACTTCATACTATTCTTCAAACTCTTTTATTCTCGCAATTATTTCTGAGGTTAGCAAAACCTCATCAGTAGTCCCTTCTTCAATAACTGACTCAGGCATAGAATCAATGACAGCCTCACTTGGGTCCTGGGCAATGCAATAACCGCCTTTTTCTTTAATCATCGCCATTCCTTTTTGTCCATCTTCCCCCATACCGCTTAAGATAATGCCCATAACTTTACCTTGATAAGTTTTGGCTACCGATTCCATAAGCATGTCGATGGAAGGCGTGGAAGTATCTTCTACAGAAGCATCGTTGATCTGGACAAAAACTGCATTATCTTGAAACACTTTTCTTTTTATCAGAGTGTTAGAGTTACCGGGAGATACATATGCTTTGCCAATTTCTACTTTTTCTCCATCACTGGCCTCCTTGGTATCTAATTGCGATTCTCCGTTTAGTCTTTCGGCAAATCTTCTGGTGAAATTCCTAGACATATGCTGGGCAATAAAAATAGAAACCTTTAATTCTTCTGATAGTCCTTTGAGTATTTCTTCGACCACCGGCGGTCCGCCAGTTGACGCCCCGATAACCACCGCTTCAATGTCTTTTTTTATTTTTCCTTTGATTCTTTTTTTACTTTCTCCTTGGTCTTTGTTGAGCTTCTTGAGTTTTGCTTTGGCAGCAATTTTGACTCTATCTACCACTTCTTCCTTGATCGAATCGATATTAAGCGATATCTCCCCTGAAGGTTTTTGGACAAAATCAACCGCTCCGGCCCGCAAACTTTCTAAAGTAGCCTCAGCTCCTTCTTTGGTATAGGCAGAAATCATAATCACAATCGGAACCGGGCTTTTCATGGTCATAATTTTCTTGGTCACCTCAGCTCCAGTCATATCTGGCATTTGATAGTCCATAGTAATGACATCGGGCTTAAGCTTCTGAGCCTTTTTGTAAGCCTCTTCTCCATTTCTAGCCTCGCCCACAACTTCTATCTCAAAATCTGAATCAAGGATTTCTTTCAGAAAACGGCGCATTAAAAAAGAATCATCAACAATAAGAACTTTAATGTTTGCTTCTTTCTTCATCATTTATCCCCCCCCGTATTACTTATGATAGTACTTTTTTGGCTTCTTCAGAGACTTCTTTCCAGTTGAAAGGCTTGGTAATATAACCAGAAGCTCCCAATTCTTTTGCTTCATTGATAATTTTTTCTTGCCCGACAGCACTGACCATAATGATCTTAGCTTGACCGCCGATTCTCCTAAGAACCTCTAGTCCATCGACCTCCGGCATCACGACATCTAGAAAAACAATACCGGGAGTCTCTTTTCTAAAAGCCTCAAGACACTCTTTACCATTTTCACATTCAATAAAATCAGAGAAGCCCTCCCCTTCAAGTATACCTTTGAGAACTTTTCTCATAAAAGAAGAATCGTCAGCGATAAGAATTTTTGTGTTTTTGTCCATAATGAATAGTGATTATATTAAGATTTAAGCCACACCAAGGCTTCTTTTTCATAATAACACAAACCTCTCGATCAGTCATGACCGCAACCATATCAGAGCTTCTTTACGATTATCAAACCCCTTCATAAAACCACCTTTACCGGACGCCTTGAGAATCATAGTGATGATTACTCTGAGAAAATAACTCAATGACGCAAAAGCTACCCTCTCAACCTGTTGATCTTTGGCAAGAGACTTGTAAATATCTTGGGACTTCTTTGAAACCTTTTTTGTCTTTCGACCCAAAAAAGTTACGTCAACCAAGACCTTGAATTTTTGGTCAGGTTTACGCTTCATAATGGCACGAGCTTCATTATCAATCATAGAAGCTATCTTTTCATCCGCTCCGTCAACACCACCAAGCTCTTCAAGAAAATCTATCTCAATAATCCCTTCTTCTATGAGTTTAACTTCATAGGCTGATTTTAGTTCTGCTATATCCATCTTTTTTTGCTACTACTCATTGCCTACACTTCATCAGATTCTCTTTGGCTCTTACTTTTCTCCATCAGCTCGTCATGAGTTTTTGACAGTTCATTTTCTTCAAAAACTTTCTGAAGGTCAAGCAACATGACCAAATGATGGTCTTCTTCTCTTTTGCTTTTTTCTTTAATAATCAAAACTCCTTTGAGATAATCTTTGTCAATTTTGGACGTAATCATTTTGGGAGTTGGCCTGATGTTTTCTTTGGGCACTCTGAGAACTCTCTCTACTTCATCAACCAGAATCCCAAAAGTATTCTTGCCACTCTCCAATATAATAACATGTTTAAAAGAAGTTTTGAACTCAGTTTTGAGATCAAATCTTTTCTCAAGACTAGTCACAACCACTACTTGACCGCGCAAATTGAAAATGCCTTCAACAAAATTGGGTGCATCGGGTACGGGAGTGATATCTGGTTTTTTGACAATTTCTTTGACATCGGTAATCTTGACGCCAAACTCTTCATTATCAAGACTAAAGATGATAATTTGAACTAGTTCTTTTTCACTTTGTTCTTTATCATCAGGCGTGGCAATTGAGTTTATGACTGAGGTAATGTCTTTCATAGCTCTAGCTTATTGTTTCTGCTCATTTTCCGAGCCCTGCTCTTTGACAACTGTTTTTTCTTCATCCCCCTCTTGACTCGTAAGGCTTGAGGGTACATTGAAAGTTTTACAAACCCTCTCTGAAGGCTTGATCTTGCGACCCGTAAGCTTATTTAGATTTTCTGAAATACTATTCATATCTCTTGAAGCTGCAGTGATTTGTTGATTACTAGCATTGTTTTGCTGAGTCAAAGCTGAGAGCTGTTCTGAGCCAGAAGCATTCTGTTCGGCCACAGCAGCCACGGAATCCATGGTTTTGGCCACTTGTTGAACAGAAGTTGATTGTTGTTGTACGCCAGCTGAAACTTCTTGCACTTTGGAAGAAACTTGCTGGATAGAAGTAGCCACGTTTTGAAGAGTTAGCAAAGTATCATTAACAACTTCAGAACTTTTGTCGGCTGTCTTGGCTCCGCCCTCAACAGCTTCAACTGTATCATTAATTTGATCAGTCATTTCTTGGATCTTGATCTTGATTTCTTCAGCAGCTTTTCCTGACTCTTCAGCTAGCTTTCTCACTTCATCAGCCACGACAGCAAACCCACGACCAGCCTCCCCTGCTCTAGCAGCCTCAATGGCTGCATTTAGAGCAAGTAAGTTGGTTTGCTCGGCAATACTAGTAATAGTTTCCACAATCTCCCCAATTTCAGATGATCTATCAGCCATCTTCTTGATCATCTCAGAGGAGTTATTAACAACTTCTTTAATTTGTCCCAGTCTTTTCTGAGATTCTTCACTATTTTCCCCAACACTCTGAATCATTTGAGAAGACTTAGTAGAAGTAATTGAGGCCTCCTGAGAAGAAGCGGAAATCTGTTGAATAGTTGAAGCCAAAACTGACATGGTTTGAGAAATTTCTTCTACCTGCCTGGACTGCTGCGCTGCTCCGGAAGAAATCTGCTGGGCAATAGAAGCATTTTGTTGAGAAGCGACAGCCGACTGTGCTGTTGAACAGTAGAGTGAGGCTACAACTTTGCTGAGCTTTTCTATGTCTTTATCAACTTGACTAAAAACTTCGTCAGCAATCTTGAATGAAGGATAAACACAAATCCCTGTGATAAGAATAAGAATAACTGCTATTTGCCAATAAGTGTGTCCCCATAGACTTCCTAGTAGCAAAGTAGCCAAACTCGAGGAAAAAGCAACCACAACTATTACCTGAACAACTAATCTTTTCATCGACTTGGGTCTAAACATCTGCATAGTCTTCTTGAAAAGCTTGGTTCTGGGATACAAAACAGAAAGCACCAGAAGGAGCAAGAGAAAGAGGACAATGAGCATAAAATTGGAAAATAGAATCGACATCTCTCTTTTTTAGTTGTTTTTTTGTTTTTCCGCCTACGCTGAAGCTTCGGCGGACAAGAAGCTTTGAAGCACAATTTGAATTGATAAGCAATTCACTGTGAGCTTTGACTTTATTATATCACAACTTAACAATTGATGCAAGGGTCAAATAAAAAGATATTAACAGCTAGAAGTCACGAATGTGTGCGTCAAAGGCACTTTTGAGCTTATCTTCAGTCTTTTGTCTGATACCTTTGACTTCTTTGTCGGTCAAAGTTCTGCCTGGGCTTCTATATGTAATATGAAAAGCTAAGCTTTTTTCGTCTGATTCTAAAGGCTTACCGCGATAAATATCAAAAACCTCAATTTTTTCTACAAGAGGTTTACCAACTTCACGCATGGCACTATCGATCTTTTTGACTGGAATGTCATTTTTGAGCACAAAGGCGAGGTCTACCCTAGCCTCAGGAAACTTCGGTAGTGGCTCATAGTCTTGATCCGTCTGTCGAACTTTTAGGAGTGCCTCCAATTTAAAAGTGAAGGTGGCTACGTATCCCTTCTTGATAGAAAAATTCTTAAGCACCTTACTTGAAACCAGGACTACAGACCCAAGAACTTGCTTTTTAACCTCATAGACTAGAGCCCGATCTAGCTCACACCCAACACAGACGTCTTTTCCTTCAGGAGCTCGACTTCTATAGTTTATCTTCAATTGACTCAAGATAGCTTCAGATATCCCCTTGGCCTGGTAAAAAACATCTTCTTTGGAGCCGAAAATGAGTCCCGTTACTTCTTGGCTTTCATTTTCTAATCCATAAACATGGCCAACTTCAAAAAACTGAGGTTGATTGAAATTTGGCAGATTCTGAGCTAATTTCTCTAGCAATATTGGCAATAAACTTGTGCGCATCAAAGCCGCGTCTTTGGAGAATGGATTCTGAATCTCGAGGTGCTCTTCTAGGGGTAAGTCACACTTCTGAGCCATCTTGGCACCGTAAAACGAATAAGTTACCAACTCATCTAAGCTCTGCGCATAGAGAGTCTGCTTGACATCTCTACTCAAAGACAATAAAGCATCCTTGGGAGTTGGTATAGCTGGCACCTGGAAAATAGCTGGGACAATTTTGTCACCACCATAAAGCCGCCCAATTTCTTCAATCAGTTCTTCTGGTAATTCTATCCCCTCTCTGTACCAGGGCACTTCTACTTTGAAACTCTGGCCTGACTCTTTAACGTCAAATCCAAGCAAGGTCAAATACCTCCTAGCCTCTGCCTTAGAAATATTTACGCCCAGAAGTCTTGTGATATAGTCTATCTCTAACTCAATAGTTTTGCTCTTTACCGGCTTGGGATAGGAGTCAATCACCTGGCTAGTCACTTTTGCGCCAGCATACTTCTCAAATAATGCTACAGCTCGCTTGAGACCAAGCGCCGGCAGTTCGCGGGGTAGCCCTTTTTCAAATCTTAGAACAGCTTCTGACCTGAGTCCCAGGCGCCAAGAAGTTCTTCTGACCGTGGGCCCGTCAAAATTAGCTGATTCAAGAATAATCTTACTGCTTCCCTCTTTGACTTCACTCTCCGCTCCACCCATAACTCCGGCCAGGGCAATCACCCCTTGCTCATCAGCAATAACTAAATCTGTTTTTTCTAGTTCTCTCTCTTGATTATCCAGGGTTAGAAGCTTCTCACTTTTCTGAGCTTCTCTGACAATGATGTGTTTCTGGTCTTGTCCTGAACTAACCGCGTTATAGTCAAAAGTATGAAGCGGTTGGCCGTACTCGAGCATAACGTAATTGGCAATATCAACCACATTGCTAATCGACCTCATCCCGGCTACCTCTAATCTTTTCTGAATGAATTCAGGAGAAGGGCCAATTTTCACTTCATCAAGAATCACACCCATATAACGAGCGCACTTATTGCTATCTTTAATCGTCACTTTTAAGCTATCTTGTTTGGCCTCTTTGATTTCTTGAAGCTTTGGTTCTACAAACTTCTTGCCCTTGATGGCTGAAATCTCACGAGCGACTCCCAGGTGAGAAAATAAGTCCGGACGATGCGTTATAGACTTGTTGTCGACCTCAAAGATTATATCGTCCTTCTTGAAATATTCTATCAAAGTCATTCCGACCTTAGCTTTGTCACCATCAAGGACCATGATTTCGTCATGGTTATCGGATAGACCAATCTCGTCTTCGGCACAAATCATACCATTGGACTCAACTCCTCTGATTTTGATCTTTTCGAGCTTGAGACCGGTGGCGACTGTGAGACCAACCGGTGCGAAAACAATCATTTGATCAACTTCAAGATTGGGCGCTCCGCAAACAACTGTGACTGGGCCTTGGCCATAGTCAACTTCAGCCACCGATAGCCTATCAGCGCCTGGGTGTTTGTCTTTTTTAAGAACTTTGCCCACGACAAAACCAGCAATAAGACTTTGCTCATCAATGATATCTTCAATTTCGCAGGTTTTAAGGGTCAGCTCTTGGGCCAATTTGGCTGGCTTGTCAGTAAGAGTGACAAAGTCCTTGAGCCAGTTGA
>JAHIRA010000175.1 GCA_018818905.1 Patescibacteria group bacterium
AAAGTAGATATTTCTGATACTTTTTCTTCTTGTAGTGCATCATCATTGATATAGCAAAAAATAGCACCAAAAGAGATGAAAGACTGTAGAATAGTATTTTTATCGTGATCATTTTTTTCTCTCTTAAAAAGATAGGTCGATATCAAAACTACCATCGTTCACCCTCACCTCAAATTTTCCCCCACTTCTTTCAACAATTCTCTTCACAATAGAAACCCCCAATCCTGTTCCTGTAGGATTCAATTTCCTAGCCTCCTTTCCCCTCCCAAATCGTTCTGTTACTTTTTCCTCAAAGTGCTCGTCAACTATCTTCTGATCAATAGGATTTGAAATTTGAAGTTTAACACTACCGCCTTTGACAGCAAGCCTAACTTCAACCTCACCAGAAGCGGAATAAAAATAGATGTTATCAAAAAGGTTAATCATGGCCTCCCTAATAAGCATTGGATCAGTCTTGATCATAAAACTATTCCCACTTTTTACATAATCAATACTCAGGTTTCTTTCCAAGAATTTATCTTTATAATCATTAAAAACTGATAAACATATCTGATCCAGATTGACAGAATGGGTCTCTTGTTTATCAATGTCTTGTTCAAGACTCAAGAAAAAAAGTAAATCATGAGTCTTCTTCTTGAGTAAATTTGAGTATTCAATTGCAACTTCTATAAATTTTTCTCTTTTCTCGGGGCTCATGTTGTTAATATTTCCTTTTTCAAAGAGAGATAAATAGTTGCAAATATTGGAAAGAGGCTCTCTAAGTTGATGATTAATCATGTGTGAAAATACCGTTTTGTCTTCTAGAGATTTCTTTAGTTCTTTGTTAATATTAGCTATTTCCTTAGTTTGTTTCTGAACTTCCCTCTTAAGAAGTCTTGCCTGCTCCTCTTTGCTAGTATGAATCATTGCGTTAGCAACAATTACAGAAAAATCTTTAGCAAAATTTGTAAGGGCCACAATATCTTCGTCATAAAATGCTTTGCTTGATGCCTTGCTTCCCAGAAAGACCATACCAATCAAGTTATCTTTAAACACAAGAGGCAGGGCTACATATGTACTAATGTCTTTCATTTTCTTAACAATCAGTCTCTTCTCATATCTGTTGCCTATATTCATCTCATCAATTTGCATCTCTATCTCCTCTCTTACTAAAATATCATGGGTCAGTTTTTGATATTTTCTTATTTCTAAATATAAAGAAACCAATTTTTTCTTAAAGTCATTTTCGATCTCACAATTAGCCTGAATAGAAAAATCATCCTGACTTATGCTAGCATCGAAACATATAAATGTGTTTTTAATTCCTATTCCACTTAAACCCCTCAAAACCAACCTCGACACATTACCCAAATCTAAAACTTCTGATGCTTCTTTTAATAAATTTTCAAGACTTTTCTGGAATTTGTAGAACTTTCTAGAAAAAAATCGACCAAGTAAGGCCTTAGAAATGTAATTGTATAAAACTAAAAACGAAACAGCACTGAAGCAAATGGCAATGGCATTACAAAGGTAAATATTTAATTTTAGGACTTGCCAAGCCAAGAACCAAAGGATAGAACAAAAAGGAAGAATGAGCAGAAGAGAGAGAAAGCCATTCACTATTTTTTGCAGTCTAATTCGTACATCGAAAAGTTTGAATTTGAGGATTGCTCTGAAAAGTATGACGGAAAAGGCAAGACCTGCTAAGTATGAAAACGGGTAAATGCCGATATTATATGCTGGCAAGAATGCTATAGGTCCCACAGTGAAAAGAACAAGAAATGCGATCAAGACATACTTTATTCTTTCTCTTTCTATTCTGTTTTTTACTTTATTGAAATACCTCCAAAGATATCCAAAGCCTATCAAAACATAGATTGAGAAGTAAATTAGAAAGAAATGATGAAATATCCGAGCTTGAGTGTGAACACCCCACTCATAGTTAAAAACATCCGCAACAAAAAGATCCGTTCGACTTAAAATCAGAAAAAGTATTGAAATACAATACCCGAGAAACAATACTTTTCTCGGAATCTTTCCTTTCCTATTTTTTGTTATAGTTAAACAAAAATCTAGCATCAAAGCAGGAATCAAAACCACCCCAATGTAAACAATCCTATCCCAAAAAATAGCGCCAGAAGGATTAGTTATATTTTGGAAAAGGAAAAAAGTGCCCACTAGCCAATTAGTAATAGCAAGAGAGTGCAAGAAGAAAAGTCTATTAACTCTTTCTTTTTTCCCTTTTAAATAAATTGTAGCTCCAAGAATAAAGACAAAAACTGCGCTTATTAATGGGAAAAAATCGCTAATCATTGAATTGAAACGTTTCAATTATTTCTAGGTGCGCATCATCATAATCATGGAATTGAATAACGTATGCTTGGTCATTATGAGTGATGAAGATGAAACTTTGATCAAGTCCCATCGCAGTCGTGCCAACTAATTTGTAACCATTCTTATTTCCGAGAGCGTAATTTTCTTGTTTAAATATCTCTGATAAAACCACCCCATCTTCATGCACATCTGATAAATTATACTCTTGGATAAATTGTTCCAAGGTTTTTTCTTCGACACTAATTACCACAGAACCACCCCCTTCTGGCATTTGACGCCACCCAGGATAATGAATGTAAATCTCGCCCTCGTTATATTCGTTTACCTCCCAGTCTTTTGGGTAGCTAATACTGTAACCACGCTTTTCGTTTTTGTAATTTATCCAATTTTCTTGGTTCGCTGACTTTGTGAAGTTTTTTTGCTTATTGTCATCATAGGTAGACCTTAGTTCATTTATCTGGCTATGCAAAATAGAAGTTTCTATTTCATGCGCTTGTTCTAAAGAGTGAACTGCAAAACTATGCCAAGCATAATTTGTGCCACCAATGACAATAGCAGTAATTAACACAGAAAAAATAATCACCCAAGTGTTTCTTGGGACTTGAGAAGAGCTATTTACTTGTGAACGTTTTTCTTCATTCATGTTTTTTAGTTTACAATAGTAGTAGATTGAGCAATAAACACAACTCCTGTTAACTAGGATATAGCACCAAGACAACAGTAAATCTGCCCTTGTTAACTTCCACCTCAAATTTTCCCCCACTTCTTTCAACAATTCTCTTCACAATAGAAACCCCCAGCCCCGTTCCCGTAGGATTCAATTTCTTTGCCTCCTCTCCTCTCCCAAATCGTTCTGTTACTTTTTTCTTAAAATGCTCATCATCAACAATCGCTTGGTCAATCGGATTAGAAATTTGTAATTTAATATTATTATTTTTGGCAACAAGCCTAACCTCAACTTCACCCGGCACAGAATAAAAATAAATATTGTCAAAAATATTGGCTAGAGCTTCTTTAAAAAGATTCTTGTTGAGCCGCACCTTGAAACTTGATCCCTGCTCAAGATATTTAATCGTGAGTGACTTACCGTTGAACTTACTTTCATATTCTTGCCTTATCTCGCTCAAAATTCTAACAAGATCAACTGGAACGGTGTCTTTAAAAACAGATTTCTTTTCTAGACCTAGATAAAATAGTAGATCGTGAGTTTTTTGTTTAAGAGTCTTGGCCGAACTGATCACAACCTCTATGTATTTCTTTCTCTCTGCAGACTCCATACTATTAATATCCTTCTTCTCAAAAAGAGAGAGGTAATTGTTAATAATAGACAGGGGCTCCCTGATCTGATGATTGATCATATGTGAAAAGACAATTTTATCCTGAACCATATCGTCTAACTTCTTTCTTTGCTCAATCTCATTTCTAGTTGTTTTAATCAACATATAACCAAACAGCACCATGAGCAAAAAGAAAAAAGTTCTCAGCAGTATTTCTTTCATGTTTTGAGCCAGAAAGACATCTACCAAAACAACAGCCAAGATCAAAAAGGTAAAAAGTTTAGCAACAAATATTTTTATCTTGAATAAATTGTATTTGACAATAGCAAAGACAGTAAAAGTCATCAGGAACAAAGTGACGACCTGCCCCAGCCAATTGAGTTCAAAAAAACCAAACCAAGGCAAAATAAGATTGGTCAACATAGCCACGTTAGCCGCCACAAAATAGCCCCAAAAAACATACTTGACTTGGGCCTTCTCCTGCCCTCTGAGAGCACAAAAAGATTGATAGAGTTTTATGAAGCCAATTGAAAAATAACTGATAAAGAAAATAGCATACAGACAATAAAGGCTACCAAAAGATATGATGTTTTCATCGACAACGTTTACCTGGACTCCTTGAATGATTTTGTCAGAAAAAACAACTAGGCCAATAAGAATAATCTGAGGAGTTAGAATCAAAGGGATAAACTTTCCTTTCCTCTTGTCTGAGAAAAAGATAAGAGTGAAGTATAAAAAAGGACTGACGGTAAAAGTAGCGGCAACATATAAAAGACGGCAGAAAAAAAGCGCATTATCTGGTTCAGAAAGTCTAAAAAGAAACATAGAAAACGTCCAAAAAATTATCCCGCAAACAACCAAAAAGTATGAAATAATAACCGGCTTCTTGGCTCTCTTCCAAAGCAAGAAGAAGCTAAGGATAGCGTTAAAGACAATAACTAAAAGGAGAAAGATGTTAATAGGATCCATAGAATTGAATGTTTTGCTGTCTTTCTGGACAACCTAAAGTGCCTTTATCCTAGCAAACAAACACACTAACGGTCAAGCTCATTCCAACAAAAATACTCCCAAAAATATGGAAGGATTATTTGAATCGTGAAATTGAAAAATAGCCTTATTTAGTGTAATATTAGGCAAAAGACTCAGTGATGGTTTGGAGGACGCAACAGTAATACAACGAACTAATAGCAAAAATGTGGGGAGAATAAAACTACAAGAAAAACAATGTAAAAAAATTGCTGAGGTCGTCAACGGGCTCACTTTCAACAAAACCCATTTTAATCGCCCCTATCTTGATATCACTGGAAATAAAGAAGAAAAGTTGAGAACTTACTTGTTTTCTGTGGCTATTTGCCATCAAACTCAAAATCTCTTTAGTAAAAAATACCAACTAGCAGGCTGGGATTACATTGAAAAAGTATTTGCCAATCTAGCAAAAGACAAATCCACATTACTTGATCTTGAATACTTGGACAAGTCCAAACCAAAAGAGATAGAAATAGAACTCAGAAAATCATTTTCGGATAGCAATAAGCAAGAAGATAGCACTTTAGAAACTGCTCTAGAAAGAGGAGAAATTTTATCAAAAACAGCGAGGGCAATACTAAAAAATTATCAAGGAAAAGTTAGCAATCTAATCTCCCTGTCTGATAATAGACTGATTAATAGTGGACATGGCCTGTACGAAATTCTAGAAGAAATTCCTGTCTTTGTAGACCCTTTACGTAAAAAGAGTACCGCTTTTATTAAATTTATTGAAGAGGCAGGAATTATGAAAATTAAAGATCCGGATAATTTTACTCCCATTGTTGATTATCACATGCAAAGGGTGTTGCTTAGAACAGGTTGCCTGGAAGTGTTAGACAAGGGTTTGCAAAAAATCCTTAAAGAGAAAACACCAATGAAGTCTGACAAAGAGCTAAGATCTTGTGCGGTTACTGCAATGAGAGAGATTTCTAGCCAATCAAAAAAAACTATTCCAGAAATAGATGACATTTTTTGGTCTCTTGGCAGAAGCTGCTGTCATGAAAAGACCTTGTGTTACAATGGGTCTTGCAACAAATCTCCTTGCACTTTCGCTACTGTTATTGCTGTTCCAGATCACAAAGAATGTGTCTTTTCTGGAATATGTCCAGGAAATCACAACGAAAGATATAGAGAATATTGGGAGCCTGTTGTTGACACTAACTTTTATTAATATAAAAGGTCTTCCGATAAACGAAAGACCTTTTTGAAGCAGTCATGACTGCTTCAAATAACCTGATACTTTTCCCTCCATTTTTCGAACTCTTCTTTTTCCTCCTCACTCTGAGACCCAAGATAATAGTGCTTCGTGAACTGACCACATGAACTGCCAATGTTCGGCCCCGGAGGAGAATACGCCACCACTCTTGCACCATATTCAGCTTGGAGTCTTTACAACCAATACTCTTCTTTTGAACTTCTCGCCAGTTCCTTTGTAGGATTGAACTTGATAATCTTAAAAGGCACCTGGAACTTCTGTCCAAGAGCAATAACTTCTGCGAGCTCCTCGTCAGAATCATTTACTCCTGCAATCACAGTGTAGTGAATCTCTACCGGTGTTGGATCTTCGTGAAAACTGGTCATATTGGCCATTACCTCAGCACTACTTTGTGCTTCCTCTTTGAAGCTCACGAGAGCAGTAACAGCATCCACGACAGTTACAGCAGAAGCAGGAATAATGGTAAGCCTTTGCTTATCCAGAGGAGAGTGCATTGAAAAATGAATCCTGAGCGGTACCCCTCCCTTGACCCATTCACGACAAATTTCAAAGGGCTTAGAAGAAGTAATCATCGTCGCCAATGCTAGACTCAGCTCCACGAACTTCTCTTTCATGATTTCGTAGAGATTATGAATCAGATGGATGTTGAGAAAAGGCTCACCAACTCCCATAAACGAAAACAGGGCTCTATCGTCTTTTACTCCCACGTTTAGAATATGAGCCAAGGCTTCAGCCAACACTTCAGCTTTAATTGGATTCATTGGTTTGCTTCTGTCACCTTCTTCGGTCAGATGACAGAATTTACATCCTAGGTTGCAGTAGTGATGAGTAGGAAGGCAAAAGACAGCAATCCCGCCCTTATTCTTGACATGCGTAATTTCGATGATTCCATCACCTGATTCAAAAACATACTTCTCTGTTCCATCTTCATCTCGAAATCTCCCATGAAGGGAAATGATGTGATTAGCCATCACAAATCCTCCTTTACTAGACCAGAAATATAAAGACAGAATGACCATTTATACTCTGATCGTGTGAAAAGAACCGGAAAGAAAAAAACAACCCAGATTATTTAGACTTAGAACCGGGGTTTAGAATTGAGTTTCTAAATTTAAATTTTCTCCCTATCTCATCAACACCACCCGCGCCAACGCACCCTCAATGCCATCAACCTTAAGGGGCAAACCCACAAACAAGTATTTGCCCTCAGTGACTTCTGCCAAGTTAATAGTTTCTAGGATCAAGATATCTTTTTCTAGCAATGATAAATGTGGCCTCAAATCATCACCGCCTTTTTGTTTAACGGACCAAGCATCAATTCCCACCATAGAAATTTTTCTCTCTACCAAATAATCAGCGGCATCTCCATCCAAATAGACATAATCATTGTAAAACTTGTGAAAGCCCCTATTTGAGTTGCTGGTTTTAAGTAGAATAATATCGCCTTCTTTTATATTCTTGCCTTCAAGATCAGCCACTTTGACAGAATCTTCTGTGTGACTAAAATCAAAAACCTTGCAAGGACCATAAAAACGATCCAGAGAGAATTGATCAATGCTTTTACCATTTTCAAAAACATGTCTCGGCGCGTCATAGTGAGTTCCAGTGTGAGCCCCCAGATTTATCTCTGTCAGGGTTGAAGTTGAACTCTTTTTCTCGGTGAAGCTAACTTTTGGATCACCAGGGTAAACAGCCGTGGCCTGATTAATGGCTACAGAAATATCGTATATTTTACTCATGTAAGTTTGTTACTAAATAAGCTTGTTTCAATCGTCAGCAAACTTTGATAAATTATTATTATTTTTTGTTTTTGACAGCGTGTCCACCAAATTGTTCCCTGAGAGCCGAGACAACTTGACCGGTATAGCTTGGGTTATCTTGTGATTCTTCTCTAAATTTGAGTGACCCCTCAATAATAGGGGTTGGAATACCCATTTCCTTGGCGGTTTCGACTGTCCATAATCCTTCACCGCTATGCGAGACTTGACCAGAAATTTCATCTAGCTCTGGGCCATACTCTGCGTATGCGTCCTTGAGCCAGCCGACCAACCTAGATTCAATCACGCTACGATGATTATAAAGATCGGCAATTTTTCCCATATCCAAGTCAAAATCTGATTTTTTCATAATTTCAAATCCTTCGCCAATGGCTTGCATCATGCCGTACTCGATGCCATTGTGCACCATTTTGACAAAATGCCCCGCTCCAGCTTGGCCAAAATAGCCATAAGCTTTGGGGGCGGCGATATCAGAAAAAAGTTCTTCGTTCTCTTTAAACGTCTCTTCACGCCCACCCACCATCACACAAGCCCCGTTTCTAGCTCCTGCCGGTCCACCACTAACACCAGCATCAAGAAAGTAGAGTCCTTTTTCTTCTACCAACTTGGCTCGCGCGATCGATTGTTTAAAATTTGAGTTCCCTCCATCAATAATAGTGTCCCCAGCCTTAAGCATGGGAAGTAACTCAGACAAAACAGTGTCAACCACATTATGAGGGACCATAAGCCACACTATCTTTGGCTCTTCAAGCGCATCAACTACTTCTTTGAGTGAAGTTTTGACCTCAGCGCCAACTTTCTTGGCCTGGTCTCGTGCTTCTTTGCTGGGATCATGAGCAACAATCTCATAGTCTTTTTCCAAAAGACGCTCAACCATATTGAGGCCCATTTTTCCCAATCCAACATATCCGAGTCTTTTCTTATTCATTGGCTTCTGTTATATTTTTAGTCTTTCCTTGGGACCGTAGGATCCCGCTTTATATAGATAAGGTTTCTTGGTCGCCCAGTTCTTGATAACCGGGGTCATGAACTTCCAAGAGGCCTCAACCTCTCTAGTGCTGGCAAAAAGAGTCTGGTCACCTCGGAAACAATCATACAAAACCTTTTCGTAAGCGCTGGCAAAGAGATGAAAATTGCTTTTGTCCGAATAATAGAAAGACAGCTTTTTCTCTTCCAGTTCACCTGAAAAGCCAGGTTTCTTGGCCCAGAAGACGACAGAAATACCCTCATCTGGCTGAATTCTAAAAACAACTCTATTTTGATGAGGCTTTTCGAACTCCGGCGGACATAGACACGGACTCTTCTTGAAATAGATTGTAATCTTGGTTTTGGTTTCAAACATTTTCTTGCCGCTCTCAAGATATATGGGCACTCCTTGCCATCTTTTGGAATTAAGAAAGGACTTGATTCTAAAAAAAGTTTCGGTGTTTGAATTTTTCTTGACACCTTCTTGATTTGAATACCCCTCGTACTGCCCTTGGACTGTTTGCCTCGCAATATCTTCGCCCTCAATCGGAACTAGAGACTCAATGACTTCGGCTCTTTCTTCTCTCACTTTTTCTGGATCAATTTTCCCGGGATACTCCATTGTAGTCAAAGCTAGAAGCTGTAGAATATGATTCTGGCCAACATCTCTAAAAGCGCCCACCTCGTCATAAAACTTCTCTCTTCCTTCTACTCCTTTTTTTTCACGAAGTTTTATCTCAATCCGATCAACCGTTTCATAATTCCAGATGTTTTCAAAAAGAGTGTTGGAAAATCTAAAACTGAGAATGTTTTGCACCGTTTCCTTGGCTAGAAAATGATCAATTCTGTAAATTTGCTGCTCGGTAAAAAGCTCTGTCAGCTTCTTGTCAAGTCGTCTGGCTGAAATCAAATCATGGCCAAAAGGTTTCTCGATCATGACCCGTGTCACTCCTTGAGTATCTTCAGCGGTTTGATTGAGTTTTGTTTTCTTGAGATTCTCAAAAATATCATCATAAAATTTGGGAGGAACAGCAAGATAAAAAAATGTATTTAGACGGTTTTGACATTCATCTTTTCTAATAGTAGCAATTCTATCACTAAGTTCTTTAAAACCCTCAATATCCTGAAACAAACCCGTTTGATAGTGAAGTGTTTTTAGGAAGCTATTGATTTGGCTTCTGGAAGTTTTCTTGTCATGACGTTTGATAGCCTTTTTGACAAGCTTTCTGAAGCTTCTGTCATCTAACTTATCAAGGGCAAAACCAATTACTCTGAATTGGTCTGGTAAGAATCCTTTGGTAAACAAATCCAAAAGAGCAACATAGAGCTTGCTTTGCGCAAGGTCCCCTGTTGCCCCCATAATAACTATTACGGCTGGATCTTCTAATTTTAGTTTGTCACTGACTTCCATTCTTGATTACTTTTTTCTATTCTCAACTTTTTTAGCTATCTCAATAATAGTTGGTTTATTCTACCACATTCACCAACTAATCTAAACAAAATAAACCCAAATGTTTTATTCGGATGGTTTTCCTTCTACTTCAAGCCGATCGATTTTTTCAATTCTTCTAACATGTCTCTCTCCCTTGGAAAAATCTAACTCCAACCACATTTTGACTGCCTGTTTGGCTTCTTTTTCGGATAGAAATCGTGCTCCAAGAGACAAGACATTGGCGTCATTGTGCTCACGTGAGAGTCTGATAATTTCTTCTGGTCCACCATAGTAAACCGTGGCTCGAACATGAGGAAGGCGGTTGGCGACCATAGCTTCTCCTTGACCTGAGCCGCCAAGGATAATGGCCCGAGAATTGGCTGGATCTTTGGAAACTTCTGCAGCTACTTTGGAAATACAATCTGGGTAATCATCGTCTGCATCATACTCAAAAGCACCTAAATCAATAGTTTTGAACTTCCTCTCTTCAAGAAAAGACTTGAGAGCTTCCTTAAGCTCAAAACCCGCATGGTCTGTGGCCAAATAGATTGTCATATGTCTTTATTTTATTCGACTTCCACGACTACTTCTCTATCCAAAACCTCTTTTACAGTCACCCCGCCAGGTGCACCAATCGATTCCTTTAGAATACCTATAGGATGACTGCCTTTATCCATATTCTTGAGATCCAAACTAAGTTTAAAATCTCCGGGACTAGCCTTGTCTATTTTGTCTGCGCTGCCGCTTACCAAAATTCTAATGCTCCCCGGTTGATAGCCGCCAACCCTTAGACCCTCTTTAAGCCCTTTGAACTCAGGAGATATTTTGATCTCGCGATTTCTTTCTTCACCCCCAACCGTAATTGTCACCGTGATAGGCTTGGCGTCAATAATATTCACCCCTTCTGGAATATCAAGATCTATTGTTTTCTTCTGCTCGCTATTAAGGTTATTGATATTAATGGCTTTGCTGTCTAGATATTCAATCTTATCAAGTGTCTCTACCTGTCCCTCAATAGTGACTGAGCTGGGATTTAATAACACTTCTGAGACATAATAACCAGAAGCCGCTGAGCCAGTCAGTTTGGCCTTAATGCCGACGGTCTTGATGCCATCTTCTTTGACAATCGGAATTTTAACTTCGGCGGTTTTGGGAAAGATAACCAAATTGCTAATTTTGCGACCTTCTTGATCCAAGGCCTCTAATTCAACGGTTTTTTTGACTTCTTCTGTTTCTGTTCCATCAAGAATCACAGGGGCAACAATCTGACTCACTTTTTCTAGAATGCTTTCTGCTCCTCCAAGAGAAACATTGTCGACCAAGACTTCCGGTTCACCAGTTTTGAATCCTGTGCTGGGTTGACCGTCGAGCTTGACGCTAACCTCTCTTTCAATATTAGAAACTTCATCCAGGACAACAGCAACTGTCGCGGGATCCTTGTCAATGATTTGAACATTGGGATCTTCGACTGAAATCTTGACTTCCAAAGTGTAATCGCCGACACCCAAATCTTTGACGTCAACATAGGCATTAATATTTTGAGCATCAATTTTACCCCAGGTTGACAGCGGAGCTCTAACTTTGAGACTTGTTTCGCCCAAATTGTTGGCCACCACTACTTCTTCTGAAAGGTTAAAAGCCTCAATAGGAATCTTCTGATCTAGTACGCCAACTCGATACCCCTCATTGGCAACATAAAACCACATCAAAATCGCGACCACAAAGGCAATGATCAGTAGACCGGTTTTACTTGAGATAATTTTGATAAGTTTCTTGAATTTCACTTGGCAAGAAGTTTAATAAGTCTAGCTTCAAGATCAGCAAAATCTACATTTTCTTTAATCTGCCCATTGACAACAATAGAAACCACACCTCTTTCTTCAGACACAACCAACACCACCGCATCAGCATTTTCGCTAATGCCGAGAGCGGCGCGATGACGAGTTCCATAGGTATAAGTCGTCTTACTTTCGTCTAGTGGCAAAACGCAGGAAGCTGCAGCAATTTTGTCACCCTGAATAATAATAGCTCCGTCGTGAAGTGGCGAATTGGGAAAGAAAATATTGAGAATTAATTCTGAGGTCAGATCAGCATTTAGCTTGGTTCCGCTTTCCAAATATTCTCCCAAGCCAGTTTGTCTTTCTATAACAATGAGAGCCCCAACTTTATTGGTCTTTAGAATCTTTAGCGCCTTAACTACTTCCTGAACAATTCTAGCTAATTTACGATCTGAAAGAAAATAAGTTTTGCTCAAGAATTTACTACGACCCAGTCTTTCTAGGCCTCGCCTAAGCTCTGGCTGAAAAACAACCGGGATAGCAACAACAACCATAGTCGCCAAATGACCCAAGACCCAGTTTAAAGTTCTCAGGTTAAGAAGACGCCCCAAAAAAACTACCAAAATCAGAAATAAAATACCGTAAACAATCTTGGAGGCTTTGGTGCCTCTAATAAAAAGAAAAGCATAGTATAGAATCAGAGCCACAATAGCAATATCAACCAGGGACAAGAACTGTTCCAAAAGAGAAAAGTTTGACAAATAGGCTCTAAAACCTTCCAAAGAAAAACTAGCCGCCTCTTGTGAGGAAGTCGAAAACAAGCTCAAAATGGGAGTAAAAAATGAATTCATTTAGACAATTTTCCAAGAATTTTCTTTAAAGACAATGCGACCTGGAAAAGTGAAACCAGCCGCCTTACGATGACCGCCTCCGCCAAAAAACTTGGCGATTTTGGCAACATCAACTTCCGGCAAAAGAGTTCTAAAACTTCCTTTGAGGTCACCGTTTTTTTCTTCGGTCAACAGCAATGAAGCCTTAGCTTCTGGAATACTGTTGAGAAAATTGGCGATGCCTTCAATATCATCTGATAAACACCCAGCCTCATCAATCTCCTTTCTAGTGATGAAGGCGGACACGATGCCAAACTCTGGATGTTTCTTGACACGGGCCAAAACCTTGCCCCAGAGCTTGAGTCCAGAAAATGATTTATTTCTATTCAAGGACTTGCCAAGCTTGTTGAGGTTAGCTCCTTTTCTCATCAGAGAAGAAGTCGCTTTGTATGTCTTGAGGGTGGTGTTGGGATTTTTGAAGTTATCTGTGTCCCCAATAATACCCGCCAGCAAGCAAGTGGCAATTTCTTTGGTGATCTCGATATTAAATCTCAGGAGTAAAGCATAGATTATCTCAGCGGTCGAAGAGGCTCTGGTGTCAATAATGTTCAGGTCAGCAAAATCTTCATTGCCATGATGATCCACATTTACAAAAATGGAAAACGGGTGCTTGTCTTCGTAAACTGGACGCAGTCCCGTTTGGCCATAATCACCACAATCGAGGCAAACCGCAAACTCATGTCTTTTTTGCTTCAGAGTCTTGAAACATCGAACTTGTTCAGCGAGCGGCAAAAAAGTCAGATTACGCGGGATAGGATCTGAGGCATACACAGATGTTTTTTTGCCACAAGAAGACAACCCCAAGGACAAAGCTAAAGCAGATCCCAAGGTGTCACTATCAGGTTTTTTGTGACATATAAGCGCCAAATCATCTTTGATATCCAAAAGATGCTCCAAGCGATTTAGAGCTATTTCACTCGTCTGCATGCTCCTGTTTGATTAGTTGCTCAATCCGAGCTGCTCTTTGCTCACGATGATCAATATAAAGGCTCAGCTTGGGAGTTCTTTTCATCCGTAGCTTATGATTGAGTTCTCCTTGTAGAAAATAAATCTCTTTTTTGATCAGCTCTAAAATTTCTTCTTCTTTGTTTTTGGGAACAATGCTCAAGAAAACCTTAGCCTCCATCAGATCAGGGGAAGTTACTACTTCAGAAACCGTCACTAAAGAACCTGATGGCAACTCTACATCTTGCCTCACCAAGCTCGAAAACTCTTCTCTAATAAGACTGCTAACTTTTTTTAGACGTGACATAACTCTTAGATGACTTCTGCTTTGGTGACTTTTTCTTCAATAATTTCCAGAATATCACCTTCTTTAATTTTGACATCACCTTCGAAGACAACTCCACATTCTTTCCCTTGAGTAACTTCATCAACAGAAACCTTGCCGGATTGCAGATTGACTATTTTGCCCTTGCCAATTTCTTCCTCTTCTCTTTTGACAATGGCCTCGGTTTTGTCTTTTATTTTGCCTTTGTTGATTTTACCGCCCACAATCATACGACCTTTCTCTGTTCTAAAAACGGCCAGAATTTCTAAACGACCAATATTTTCTTTGCTAACTTCTGGCTCAATAAGATCATTGAGATATTGTCTGATTTTATCAATCAGTTCATAAATGACTGAGAATTCTTCGGTATCGACTTTCTTTTCTCTTGCGAGATGAGTGGCCACTGCAGACGTCGTGGTTCTAAACATCAGAATCTTGGCGCTGGCAGAATTAGCGAGCATAATATCAGACTCAGTCACTTTGCCCACCCCAAAGTCAACCACCTCGGCGACCACTTTACTACTCTTAATCTTGGCTACCTCGTCCAGAATAGCTTCCAGAGAACCCTGAACATCTGACTTAATAATTAAGTTGAGTTTTTTGATGCCTTCTTTTCTTTTATCATCGTTTTTCTTGACTTTTCTTCTAAGTTTCTTTAGACGGCTGATCTTGATCTTGGCTTGTTCTTTATCACCAACAGCCTGGAGAATATCCCCGACTTCCGGCAATGATTCTAGCCCCAGGATCTGGACTGGCGTAGATGGCTTGGCGTGATCTATTTTTTTGCCTTGAAAATTCTCCATAGAGCGAATACTGCCAATAACGTCCCCGACAGTCACAAAATCACCAATCTTTAAAGTTCCATTCTGAATCAGAACTGTGGCCACGGCTCCCTTTTGAGCGTCTTTTCTTTGCTCAACGATAGTCCCAATAGCTAGCGCTTTGTCATCGGCCTTGAGATTTTCCATTTCTGACACCAAAAGAATCATTTCTAGTAAACTATCAATATTGAGCTTGTTCTTGGCCGAGATTTCAACCATAACCACGTCGCCACCCCAGTCTTCAGGATTTACATCTAGGTCAGCCAGTTCTTTCTTAACTTTCTCGACGTTTGCTTCCGGTTTATCTATTTTATTGATGGCGACAATGAAAGGAACTTCGGCTTTCTTGATTAAATCTAGAGCTTCTTTGGTTTGCGGTTTGACACCATCATCGGCCGCCACAATCAGAATAGCCACATCAGTAACTCTGGCTCCTCTGGCTCTCATGGCGGAGAAGGCTTCGTGACCGGGAGTATCCAAAAAAGTAATCAATTTGCCTTTGATTTTGGCCTGGTAAGCTCCAATATGCTGTGTAATACCACCGGACTCCTCAGCAGTAACGTTGGTTTCTCTGACCGCATCAAGAAGAGTGGTTTTGCCATGATCAACATGGCCCATAATGGTCACGATTGGAGGCCGGACCTTAGTTTCTTTATCATTCTGTGCGTCTATTTCTTTCTTGAGACGCAGACGAATGCCCTTTTCTTTATCAAGCTTCTCTTGATCAATGTGAAGCTTGGTCTTAATTTCAAAAATATCAGCAATAAGAGTCGCCGTTTCAAAATCAATTTCTTCGTTAATAGTGGCCAGAATGCCATTCTTCATTAGTTCTTTAATGACATCCGGAACAGAAACGTTCATCTTGGCTGACAAATCACCAACAGTTATAGATTCACTAATAGCAATTTCGGCTGGTCTTTCTGGAATTTCTTCATTTTCAACTTCTAAAGCTTTTCTCTCAGCTTCAATCTTGGCAATAATTTCTTTGCCAATCACATCATCTAAAGTTCTAACTCTGGGTTTGAGGGAATAGCCAAGAGCCTTGATCTTCTGCTTGAGATCCTTGTCTCTCATTCTAAGTTTTCGAGCAATGTCTGATAGATACATACAGTAAAAGAATTTGTTAATTATTCTGCCCCCTCAGAAAAAAATCGGCACGGATGTAAAATCCGCCAAATCAGTGAACTAAATCCGAAGCGACCCCCAATTATCGCTAAAATAAAAAGAAAAGTCAACCTAGACTTTTTTATCATAGAACAAAAAAGAGCAGAAGTCAAAGAGGAGAATTCTACTTATTACCAAATCCTTCGTGACTGCCAACGATGGCTTTTAGTCTGGTTGGTAGAACAGAAATAATGAAATCCTTATCTTGCACTGTGTTAAGACCATCCAGAATTACAGTTTGCTTGTGTTGACTCTTGATAGCCAAATGAGTCGTCTGAAAAAATGTGAGCCCCTTATGCTCTTTAATATCGGGGGTTTCACTTAGAATTATCACGTCAAGCTTGGCATCCCGATGGCTCTGGAGAGACAAACTAATTTCTTGGTTCTTAAAAATGTCTTTTTCGACTGAACTTAACATATTGCTAACCAAAAAAAATGGAGTCAGAACCTGCAGTTTGAAGCCATCTTGATACTGAAAATAAAAAAGAGGATCTTGGCTATCCCTTTTCTTGAAAAGATTTTTGACTTTAGCTACCGAGCCTGACTCAAAAAAGTTTTTGTCGGCCGAAAAAGCCATAGAAGTTAGAAAATAAGAATGATTGACTTTCCCAAGGTCAAATTCAGCCACCTTGCGTTGTGAAATTGCATAGCAGGCTTCACTCTGAAGCGGTAAATGAAGAGCTTTTTGTAAAAGCGACGATTCTAGAGGAATATAGCCCAAAACAACTTTGGCTTTGGTTTTGGCTACGACCCCTAGAGCCTGAGTAAACGACTTGTCATTGCCAACAATAATAATATTCTCTTTCTTCCTGGCTAAAGCTTCTTCAACCAAACCAGAAACCTCTTTGGTGACCGTGGCTTTGGACTTCTCACCCTCAATACCAAGATCCGTGATCCTGAGACTGATCTTATCAAGAGCCTTGCCAAAACGAGGTTTTAGCGCGAGTTGATCAAAAATATAAAAATACATAATAGCCAGCGCCTAGTCAGAAGACTCTACGTCGTCAAGAGAAGCGGTAGAGCCATCTCCCATTTTACATTGGCCATTAAAGTACGAGCCATCAGCAATTTCTAGGTTAGCCACTTCAACGTCGCCCGTTATTTTGCCACTAGAGCGAATTTCTAACTTTTCATGGGCCTTGATATTGCCTTCTACTTTGCCAGCCACAATAACATTTCTAGCTTCGATATTAGCTTTGACAATGGCGGTTTCACCAATAGAGAGATCTTCTTGAGTATTAATAGTTCCTGAAACCTCGCCATTAATAGCTACGTCTCCTTCACTCTTGAAATCACCTTCAAGCTTGACTGAGACACCAATAATTGTTTCTCCTCCTTGAGGCCTGATTTCTTCCTCATCTTCTCCTTTGGAACTACCTTTAAACATCTTGAATTTGTTATGAAGCTTGTAAAATAACCTCTCGCTCTTCTTTGGTTAGCTCAATATGAGACTCGCCATTCTTGATAGCTTTGGCATAGATACGAGAACCACTATTCTGGCTAAAAAGACTAGAGACAACGACTCCGTCATTATGATCGTTCAAAACTGCTATTGAGAAGCTTTGATCTCCACCTTCACCGCGAAATGGGTTAAATCTAATCACACCGCACTTAGTCATACTCTTTGACAAATTGTCTCTAAGTTGATCAATGCTTTTGTAGTGCTCTTGATTATCAACATCAAGCTTTTGCAGTTTTTTGTTTTGAGAGGAGATCATGCTCTCTAGGCCTTGCTTCTCGGCTTTCTTGAAGAAGGCTCTTTTTTCGTCAATAAAAGCGTATAGTTTTCTGGTCACCAAGACCATCCAGACTACCAGGGCAGTGATAAGGACCAAAATGAAAATTGTAATTATATCCATAAAATTATTTACTTGAGAAGTTTATTATAGCACATCTGAAACAACAATTTGAGCGAAAACAAAAACCCTACGTGAGGATTTTTGTTTTTATTTCTAGAGAAACAAGACTAACCAGCTTTAACACTGATCTTTTTGGTCCTGGATTGTTTAGCTTTGGGCAATTTGATAGTCAAAATGCCGTTTTTGAGATCGGCCAAGGCTCTGTCGGAGATAACATCAACAGGTAAGATAACGCTTCTAGAGAAAGCTCCCCAGTAGCATTCTTGGTAATAATAGTCGTCTTCAGAAATTTCAAAGTCATTTTTGCGCTCCCCTTTAATGGTGACCATGTCATTGTCAATAGACACATCAATATTTCCCGGTTCAACCCCGGCAATAGTGGAGACAATGATAATTTCTTTGTCAGTCTGAAAGACATCAATGGTTAGCTGGCCTTCGTATTCGGAAGAAAGTTCATCTGCTTCTTCTGAAGCCTCTTCGGTGGCCCCTTCTTCTTCATCATCTTCAAGGTCAGGAGCAGTTTCAACTTCAACATTTTCTTCCTCTTCTTCGGTATCTTCATCGACCAGAACTTCCTCTTCTTCTTCAAACATTTCTTTTTCAGTGTCCTCGTCTTCTTGGGGCATAGTTTCTATTTTTCCTAGATTCGAAACTTCGACATCATCATGTGCCTTTTTGTTTCTGAAACGATTTAAAAGAGATCCTTTTTTGGGAGACATTTTTGTTTTTTAGCGCTGATAATATTCTATTCCTATTTTATTACATTCTGACAAAAAATGCAAAGTTTATTTTGAAGCTTTAGTCTTGGCCGGCTTATAGCTCTTGAGCTCCTTGATGCCACGAGAAAGAATAATGAACATGGACCCCAGAAGAACGGTCAGCAAAATAATGGTAATAGCAAAACTATTAGACAGCGACACGCTGATATTGTAGAGAGCATGAAGCAGGATAGCAATAACCAAGCCTTGAATGACGAGACTTTTCTTTTTTTCCGGCTTAATCATGGCCAAGCCCAGATGATAACCAACAATACCGGAAGTTAAAGCATGCATTAGGGTAGCCGTCGCGAAACGAAGGAGAATAATTTCTCCGCCTTCACCAAAAACTACCAGAATGTTCTCTAGTGAAGCAAAACCCAACGCCGCCACGACAGCATAGATAACTCCATCTACCGGTTCATCAAAATTGGGATTTTTGACAACAGCTTCTCTAACGACAAAATATTTTAGAAGTTCCTCAATAGGAGCCACAACCAGAAGAGACCCAAAAATAATGGCCGTCAAAGTGTTAGCGTGAGCAAAAGAGAAGAAATAGTCAGCCGCAAACTCAAAAGCCACCGC
>JAHIRA010000176.1 GCA_018818905.1 Patescibacteria group bacterium
AGTCCCATCATGATAGCCCAGCAAATACAGGGGAGGAGTGAGAAGATAATGCCAAGAGTCAAGCAAGTCTTACCAAATTTTTTGACCTCTTCGCCCTCTTCTTTCTTGGTCATGTAAATGATACCCAAGATGATACCGGCCAGAGGAATGATAATGGAGAGCACGTAAAAAAGCCATGTTGGCTGTGGTGGTCCACTTTTCTCTTCTCCGGTCTTTTGGACTTCTGGTGCTGGAGACGTTTCTGGTGCTGGAGTTTTTGTTTCTTCTTCCATTTAAGTCACCTCCTTTCTTTATTTTTATTTATTAACTTATGTCTAATTGTACCAGATCAAGTCTTCTTGTCCAAGAGAGTTTGGCTTAGAATGTGGATATGCTAATGATCTGGGAGTGGATATTTTTCTTTTGCTGGGTCTTATTTGTGGTATAATGCTTTTGAAGTAAATAATACTTGATAAAGGAGGGTTCTTAGTATGAAAAACCTCAAAAAAGGTAATTTTTTTGACCGTCTCAAGAATGACAGGCAGACTCAATTAACCACCATTTTGATTGTTTTGGGGGTTGTTTTTTTGGTAGCCGTGGTTGGTTATTTTGCGATGCGGGGTGATAGCAAAGAAGATTCTTCTTCAGAACAAGCCAACACAGAAGCAGGGCAAGAGTATAGAAGACTAGATGGCAAAATTGCAGCTCATAATCAGGAAAACGAGTTTCCTGTTGGCGTGATGATAGAAAATCTAAAAAGTGTCAGGCCGCAAGCAGGTTTATCGGAGGCTGGAGTAGTGTATGAAGCTTTGGCCGAAGGGGGAATTACTAGATTTCTGGCTGTTTTTGCTGGTGATGATGTAGAGAAGATTGGTCCTGTCAGAAGTGCTAGGTCTTATTTTGTTGATTATGCCAAAGAATACAACCTTCTTTACGCTCATTGTGGTGGCAGTCCTCAAGCTCTGGCAGAGATATCGGCAGAAAATGTTTTGGATGTGAATCAAATTGGCGGTGATCAGGGTTATTACTGGCGCGACGATAATCTTGTAGCTCCACACAATCTCTTTACCAAAACAGAACTTTTATCCTTTGCCCTAAGAGACAAAGGAGTCAACGATGAGACTCCAAGTTATCAAGGGTGGAAGTTTGAAGGTGATCCAAGTGAAAGCGGGCGTCCATCAGAAGAAAAAAGCATCAGAATAGATTTTTCTAGGGAACCTTATTTGGTTGAATACAAATACGATGCCGAGAAGAATGCTTATGCTAGGTACAATGGGGGCATGCCTCATGTTGATCAAAACAATGAGAAGCAACTTTCGCCCAAGAATGTAGCTGTTCAGTATGTTGAACAAGAGGTTATTGATGGAGAAGGCAGATTGGAGATCGGGGTTGTGGGTGAAGGCCAAGCAGTTTTGTTTTCTGATGGCCAGGCTGTTACTGGAAGCTGGAAAAAGGAAGATCTGGAGTCGAGAACTATTTATTACGATGATCAAGGCCAAGAATATACCTTCACTCGTGGGCAAACTTTTATAGAAATAGTTCCCAAAGATAGAGAAGTCGAGTATAATTAAATATAAGTTAGTTGCTTGAATTCTTTTCAAGCCTCTAGTTATAATTGAGATAAAAATAAAAAACATGACCAAGGATATTGATCTTTCTGAGAATGAAGTGCCCGAAGAAAAACCAATCTCTGAAAACACTGTTGATCTATCAAAAGGAAAGCCCTCAGCGGTTAAAAAAGCTGGCAAAAAATCTATCGACAACCCTTCCAGTTCAGCCAAGATTAAGGCTGGAGCCAAGAAAAGTGGGTCCAAGAAAGGTAGAACCTGGAAAATATTGTTAATTGTTTTGGCAGTGTTATTGGTAGCAGCTGGAACCTATGCTGCTGGAACGTATTTGTTTAACAAAGAGCCTGTTGAGGAAGTGGTTGTGGTTGAGGAAGAAGTTGTGGTTGAGGAAGACAGAAATGAATTAGAAAGAAGAACCGATGGTGTGTTGGTGGCCACCCCTGAAGAGGCCAACAAATTTCCAGTAGCGATTATGATAGAAAACCTGAGCACGGTTAGGCCACAATCTGGTCTAGAAGTAGCTAATATTGTCTATGAAACTTTGGCTGAGGGTGGCATTACACGTTTCATGGCCATTTTTGCTGGAGACTCATCCAAAGATATTCATCCTGTCAGAAGTGCCAGACCTTATTATCTGGAGTGGGTTCAAGAATACAAGGCTCTCTATGGTCATGCAGGCGGAAGTCCTCAAGCTCTAGAAGCAATTTCTGGCCTTGGTGTTCACGATCTTAATGCTCTTTCGGCTGATGGCAAATATTTCTGGCGAGGTCCTGGTGCGGCTCCTCATAATCTTTATACTTCAACTACTCTTCTTGAAAGAGCAGTTAGAGACAAGGGTCTTCTTGAAGAAACTCCAGATTTCCAAGCTTGGAAGTTTGAAGATGAAGCTGAGCTCGCAGACAGACCGGAAGAAGTAGAAGACATCAAGCTCAATTTCTCGAGCGGTAACTACAATGTCAAATATGAGTACGATAGAGAGAATAACTGCTACAAAAGGTTCCACGTCGAAACAGCTCATGAAGACAAGGTTACTGGAATGCAGCTTTGTCCAAAAAACGTTGTCATTCAAGAAGTTCCTCCGGCAACGTCAGCTGGAGAAAAGGGGAGAATTAATTTGGACGTAACAGGTGAAGGTCGAGTAGTGGTACTTACAAATGGTGAAGCCCAAGATGGGACTTGGAAGAAAGTAGACAGAGATGATAGAACCAAGTTTTTTGATGACAGTGAAGAAGAAATTCCATTGACTCGCGGACAGGTTTGGATTGAGGTAATTCCTTCCGATAAGTCATTTGAGCATTAGAATACAATTTGTTTTCGATAAGAAATCGCTGACCACTCGGTTAGCGATTTTTTATTTCTTGCAACCATTTCCTTTTCTTGTTGTCCAATATTTTTTCGGCTTTTCTGATTATTCCTTGCTTAAAATCGGTTTCGATTTTGCTCTCTTGACCATTTTTTGAATAGAGAACTTTAAATCCGGTTATGAGGGTAAGTTCTTCTTTCATTTCTTGATAGCTGTTGATTTTTGTAGTGATAAAATTGGTGTAACATTGACTGTATTGTGCTAGCGTTTTGCAGTTAAGCTGATTCTGCGGACCAAATATTTTTTTGTCCTCTTGTGTTGCTTTAATGAAGCCAAACTTGCTTTGGCTTTTTTTGATACTCACATACAGAGGACAATTTGGGCAATCATTTTTGCAGTTTCTAACATCAGACGTATCAAATATGAATCTGTAGCCTCTCCAATTATCAAAGCCAATATTGAGACTATCTGAATAGGTAGATCTTATTAAGATGAGGTCTTTTTTTGCTTCAGCAACTATCTTTTTATTCATGGCTAGTATATTTTAGTAAATTTCTCTAGTCTAAAAATGTGTGGGTGAAGAGAGTTTCTTCACCCACTGGTTGCGCTATTTTCCTATCTATCGCGCATTTCTTGTCTGAGAATTGGCCATGGGCACAGTTCGTATCCGCCAAACGAATTGCTCATGCCTTCAACCGTCGCTCTGCAGCCGCCACGACATTTCTCCCACTTCTCGCAGCTGTGACATGGTTCTTGAACTTTCTCTTGCGTTAGCTCTTTTCTGGCGCACATCGATTTTGACTCGAATGCTTTCTTGATGGGTTCTGGGTCAAGGGCTATCTGAGAAAGTTGTATGCTGCTGTTTGAGCAAGCCCTGATTCCACCGTCCACTTGAAAATAAAGACCAAAGCGATTAAAGCGGCAGGGGCCAGAAAAATGGGGCATGGCAAAACAATCAGCGATTGATGGCTCGTGAAAGAGAGCTTTGGTGAGTCCATTGGCATCAACTTCTTTGACAAGATTGGCAATATCTAGAGCAGAGAGACATAGTTGAGAATCTTCTTCTGTCATACCTTCTCCTATAGCCAGTATTTCAAGATCAACTCCAATCTCATGTTGTTCACAGAACCTGAGATAATCGGGCACTAGAGAGAGATTTGGACGACGCAGCAAATTCTCAAGCTTAAAGAGGGGGTCTTTGTAGCCTGCTTCAAGAAATACTTGAATGGCTTCAAACATTTTGTGCGCCATCTCTTTACTTGCGCCTACTAACTGAGCTTGTAGACTGAGTTGTTCTGGGTCATGAGAGTTGCCGACGTTGAGTTTGCCAGTGATACTAACTTGGCGTTCAAATAGCCATTGGGCTAGGTCTGGCGTGATAGCTACCATGTTGGTGAAGATCCAGGGCTGGATACCTCTTTCCTGCAAGACCACAATGTAGTCCTTGAGTGGTTTCCAAAGAAGCGGTTCTCCTCCAAGAATATCCATTGTTTCCAGTTCTTTTCCGGTGTAATTCTTGCACAAATCAATGATATTAATGGCTTGTTCAAGAGACATTTCTTTGCTTCCAAGCGTGTTGCGCCGAACCATATAACAACCGGGACAACGAAACTGACATCTGGTTGTTACTTCAATGATTCCATACTTCAGTCCAGAGGAAGTCTCTGGATTCTTGTAGCTTTTTGAACAATTTGTTGTGCTCATCTTTTCCTCCTTAGTTTTTAAAAGAACAAAAATTCCCCTTCTCTTTTGAGAAGGGGAATTTTGATATTCTGATTTACTCAATATCAAACCGGCCTCTTCTCAAAAGCTTGAGAAGGGCTATGATGGACTATAGAGATGTTTGAAAAACTTGTAGTCATAGTATGTATTAATGCATTAGCACGATATCACAAGAGTTTATTTATGTCAATACATTTTTGATTTGAGCCTCAAGGCCTATCTTTGTTTTTCGATCCAAAGACCATATTGGATTAATCTCTGAATTGGGAAAATGTTTTAGAATTGATCTACTCAAGTCTTTGAACTGATGTGGATCAATTTCAAGAAACAACAAAAGCTCTTTATCTATTACATTTGAGAGAAGAGGGAGCAACTCTCGATAATGATCAAGTCCGTCGTCTCCTGAAACAAGAGCTTTCCGGGGCTCATGCTTTACTTCCGGACTGACTTTTTTGTAGACTTTTTTTGAAAGATAAGGAAGATTAGCGACGACAACGTCGAGTTTGGTCTTGGGGTAGTTTTTGAGTAGATCACTTTTAAGTAGTGTTACACTTTTGGCTTCATGGCTGGAGAGATTTTCTTTGGCCACTTCTATGGCTTGACTAGAAATATCAGAAGCTATTATTTTGGCTTTAGGAAAGGCTTTTGAGAGCACTAGAGCTATTTCTCCTGAGCCGGTACCAACGTCGGCCATTACTAAATTATCCTTATTCGGAAAAATTCCCCTAACTTTCTCAATTACGTGTTCAAGAATAGTTTCAGTTTCTGGTCTGGGGATGAGAACTCTTGAGGTGACTTTTATTTTGTAGCCAAAGAAATTCTTGTAGCCAATTAAATAGGCTATTGGAATTCCTTGTTTTCTTTTTTCAACGAGGGCTAGGAAGGTACTTAAATGTGTTGCTTCAATTTCCTGATCAAGGGAGGCGATCTTCTTCTCTGTGGAAATAT
>JAHIRA010000177.1 GCA_018818905.1 Patescibacteria group bacterium
CTGGTATTGAAGAAGAAGTTTATATTTCAAACAAGATAGCCATCTCAGAACTTCTTCCCAATCCTTCCGGAGACGAAGCCGCGAATGAATTTATTGAACTTGTTAATCTTGACGACGTTGAGGTTGATCTTGACGGCTATGTTCTCAAGGATGGTAGCAAGAGCTATCAGATGAAGCCCCAAAGTGTCGAGCCCGGCGAGTTTACAGTTCTCAAAAGAGAGGTAACCGGTTTGGCCCTCAATAACTCTGCCGATCTGGTTGAGCTTTATAGCCCCACTGGAGAACTTCTGAGCAGAGTTACCTATGAGAAGGCCCCAGAGGATCAGTCATATGCCAATGACCAGGATACGGGCAATTTCTCTTGGACAGAAACCGTTACGCCAGGGGAAGAAAATATCATTTTCCAACAAGAACCGGAAGAAATTGTGTCTGAAGAGCCAGCATCCAAGGACGAACCGTCGCCAAACAAGACGCCTTCCGGTCCGTTTAGTTCTCAAGTTGTAATTTCAGAGATAATGCCCAATCCAGAAGGCCCAGAATCATCAGAAGAATGGATTGAGCTTCACAACCAAGGTGATGTCGATGTCAATCTTGGTTTCTGGCAACTCGACGACCAACCTGAAGGTAGCAAGGCCTATCAAATTCCGGCAGACACCATTATCCTGGCCCAGTCATATTTGGTTTTTTACAACAAAGAGAGCAAAATCTCTCTCAATAACAGCGAAGATCAGGCCAGACTTCTTGATCCGGAGGGCAAACTCAAGAGCGACATGACTTACGAAGAAACAGCCAAAGAAAATATCAGTTTCATTAGAACCTCAGATAATGCCCTAAAATGGACCAATACTCCGACTCCAGGACTCCCCAATATCCTCTCAGAAGCCAATGAACAAGAGAGTCAAAATCAAGACTCTTCAGGTGGAGACCAGACAGAAGAGCTTCCCAAGGGGCCGTTCTCAAAAGAAATTGTTATTACCGAGATTTTGCCTGATCCCAAAGGCCAAGAAGGAACTGATGAATGGGTTGAACTCTACAACCAAGGCACCCAGGACATAAACCTTTCCTATTGGCAGTTGGATGACAAAGAAGGTGGCAGCTCCCCTTTCATTTTTCCCAAAGACAAAGTTATCAAGGCCAAGAGTTATCTTGTTCTCAAAAGTGAAGAAACGCGCCTATCACTGTCCAACAATGGTGATCAAGTCAGACTTTTTTTCCCTGACAAAGGAGTGACTGCCAAGATAGATTTTGCAAAAAGTCCCCAAGAAGGAGCTAGTTACTCAGTTGACGAACATGGCGATTGGAAGTGGACGGCTAAACCGACTCCGGGCAGCGCCAACAGCTTTGCCACCATAGAAAAAAAGGTCACCAAGAAGAGTTCCAAAGCTAGCAAGGCAGCAAAAAGCAGCAAGAAATCCTGCAACTACGACACTCACTCAATCTCCTCTGCTCTGGGGCAAGAGAAAGGAGTGTGTGTCAAAATTAATGCGACAGTCAGTGTTGCGCCCGGGATGTTGTCCAAAAGATACTTCTATATTCAAGACCAAGGTGCCGGTATGCAAGTCTACAAAAGTCAGGGCGATTTACCCGGTGTTAGAATCGGTGACCAAGTCGAGATAATTGGCAAAATCTCTATCTCAAAAGGCGAGAAGAGAATCCTGCTGAAGGAAGTCTCTGATGTCAAAGTCCTTGCCGCCAATCAAGACCTCAAGGTAGAAGTTTTTAAAACAGGAGAAGTCACTTCAAAGCATCTCGGACAACTGGCCAGAATCAAAGCCACGCTCATAAAAATAGAAGGCACCGTTCTTTATTTTGATGATGGGAGCGGGATTCTCAAGGTGGTCATTAGCCAAGGCTCCGGACTCAAAGCCAAAGACTTCATTGTTGGGGCTGAATACGAGTTGGTTGGAATTTTGCGGATGAAAGAAGTTGATATTGTTTTGTCTCCAAGAAGCAAAGAAGATGTCAAAATGCAGACTGACAATAATTCCGAAGCCTTGAAGGGAGACATGTTACAAGCCAGTGACAATTTGCCCTTCAAGGACAAGGTCTGGTGGTTTGTGACTGGAATAGTGGTCTTGGCAGCTGCTTGTTATGCCACGTTTAAGTATTTCCGTCAAAAAGAAAAGCGTACGTCTTGAGAGGAATTACCTAATGGATTGGTATCAATGTAGAAAAGGCAAGCTGGCCGGGACCAGTTATGGCGAGGTACGAAGGGAGGCTATTTTTACCTATCAAGAAATTAGGAAATCAACAAAAAGGCGGCCCTACATTCGCTCAAAATATTTTTTGAAGCAAAAGATATTTCTTGATCTTTTCTGGAAACATCTCTATGAGAAAAATTTGAGAGATCGAACTAGGCGTCTAAAATTTTTCCCAGCAGCGATTGACTTAATGCAGAATACTGCTTTAGCTCCTGAGTCCAAGGATAATCCGAATCACAGCAACGAAACTCTTCATAGATTTACTGGCCTCACTCTAGATCAACATATGTTCTATGTACACATAAGAGAGAATAAGAGAAATGGGAATAAAAGTATGTTTTCAGTATTTCCAGAGCAAAACCCTGACAAGTTTTTCTAAAACAAAAAAGGCCTTCCGCCAAGTTGTGGTATATAAACCACGGCCAAAAGCCTTTTCTATCCTTATATTAGCACAATTATAAGGATAGTCAAGGGGCGCTGTGGTAACCGCTCACTGAGCCTCCCGTTGGCTCCAACCTCCAGGTTGGAGCCAGATGACCTACAAGGAGTCGTTTAATCTATCTCGTAAGAGAGAAAAGTATAAATGATGTTTTTATCTTTTCCTAATTACGCAATGAGTCTCCAACCAGGAGGTTGGAGCCAACTATAGAAATAGCTAAAATAAGAAAGCGAAGAGCATACCCAGTGAGCAGTTACCCGCTGTGGAGAGTGGACGAGATCAAATTGACTTGATGAAAGCCAATCTTTCTATTAGACTACTAAGTAGTCAATTACAACTTAACCCAACTCATGAGTAAGAAAAAAAGAAAGAATCGAGACGAGAAAAAACACGTCAAACATAATTTTGATCATTTGATTGAGGCCCAGGCCGAGAAAGCTTCCATGGGAACTCCAATGGAGTCAAAAAATGAAATAATACAGAACGATATTATTTCCCAGAAAGCACAGAAGTATCAAGAAGTAGTGGCTCTGGAGCAGAAAAATATTAACTACGACATTGTTTTCTCCTCTGTTCTCACCCTTATCTTTGTCGCCGCTATTGGTATTCTTTACTACATGGAGAAGGAAAATCAGTTTATGTCGACTTTGTCACAGGACTTGATGAGATTGCTAATGGGATAAGTTCGCACAATAACAACCCTGAGCTGTTGTTATGCGAACTTTTTGTTCGCATAACGACAACTCAGGAGCGATGTTATGCGAACAAAAAGTCATAAATTATAAAACCCGCCTATTTGGCGGGTTTTATTTTGCCTTACTCCCGTAGATGATCAAAAATGTTCCACGTGGAACATCGGGTACCTGTAGGGGTTAGTACCTTTCTCTTTCCATTCGAGAGGAAGCTAGAAGTAGCCCCAAAACAATCCAAAACAAAAAGAAACTTTGATTGATGGTCCAGAAATAATGGTCAAAGCAGGCTACTATCAGAAGTGTTCCTAGAAGAAGCCCAGATAAGAGGAGTATATTCATGTTTTTTCCCTTACATAAGGGGATTTCTAGGACATTTCTAGAGACTATAATCAAGATCAAAGCGAAGATAAAGAAGCCTAACAAGCCAATTTCTGTGGTCACTAGGAGATAAAGGTTGTGCACTGGTTGATATTGCCAGGTTTCCTGATCAGGAGATTCGTTCATGAGAGTGGGAACAGAGTTTCCGAGGCCAACGCCTAAAAAGGGCGAAGCGATGATCATCTCTGTAGCTTCCTGGTTGTAGTGAAGCCTGTTGCTGAGAGCCATGTCCCCGTCTTTATCCTGGACCCCAAGACGATTTTGCATCAAAGGCCACAAGATAAGTCCAACAACAGCCAACAAGACAAGTTGTGAGATTAAA
>JAHIRA010000178.1 GCA_018818905.1 Patescibacteria group bacterium
CACTATCCCCCGCCGCTGAGGCAGCATTGATTTTAACCGGACCGGGACCCTCGTTATTGGGAAGTTTTATGTTGCGACTGTTGGTGGGGTAAGGAGAGTAAGTCATGCTCACAGAAGTTGGCAAGCCACCACCGACTTTGAGTTTCTGGTCTTCCAGATCCGTTCTCCAGAAACGATACGGTGAATTGTTATAATTGTCTCTAACAGAATCTAGACCATAATCAGCTTGACCCTTCTGAGTCTTGCCAAAAACATGGATATCTATGTTGTAGTCATCGTCTTTTTGAATTTTGAGCGGCACAGCCGATTGGGATAAACCGGCAATATCATAACCATCCGGAACTCCATCCGCATCGGTGTCAGCTTCTAGCGGATTAGTGCCAAAGGTATACTCTTCCAGATTAGTCAGTTCGGCGTTATCAAGAGCGTATTTCTTACCTTTACTCGACTTAGCATAAGGCACTCCTGTCTGCCAAGCCTCACTTATGGGCCCAGGAATAAGCTTCTTATCTTCAATGAAAGCCAAAGGATTCCCTAAGGCAAAATTAACTATTCTTACCCAGAGAGCGTCTCCGAAAGCAAATTCCTTACTATACCAACAAGCTTCAGTATTAAGCATTCTATATCTACCATCATCTTTCGACAAACCCGGAAAAGTATCCGCAGCGCAATTACCATAGTTTTCACCAAACAGAAAACCATCGCCATCTGGGTCCATATCCGGGGACACGCTTTGCAAAAACTTGAGGTATGTTCTTTTCTTAAAATCTGTCATGTTCTCATTTTCATGGCCACTCTCTTTGTACTTGGCCGAAACATTAATCTGATCTATTTTGACTTTCTTGGTTGTCGTGCCACCCACAAGCTCCCTGATGGCTACCGGTAGAACATCTCTAGAATCATGAGCTATCTGAGGTGGTTTTATTTCTAACTCTTTTCCGGCATATTTGCCAAAATACTTAAGCTCCCAGGAATCACTTAGACCATCTCCATCAATATCATCATCCGATATTGGGGTCCTGGTAAGATAAAACTTCTCATCAGCTATAACATTCTTGATAGAGAATTTGGCTCTTTGACTCCAATAAACTAAATCCTTCCCATATTTATCATGAATGGCCTTTACAATTTTGTCTTTTTCTTCTTGTTTGATGGCCTTATTTGTCCGGAGATTTTGAAGATTATCATAGGCAACCCGATCAACTATTTTGAGTCTTTCTTCAAATAGACTTAACCCAATGTTTCCAATTTGTTGTTCATTGTTGCTAAAGTTGTTGTTAATCCAAATCCTGGCTGCCTCCTTATCTGGATCCCCGTCTTTTCTTCGTCTTCCATTAGTCCAGCCATAAGCAGTCGTGATCCTATCCGGATTATAATACTGACTAATATCACATACTCCAGTACCACCAGTCAGTATTCCATAAGGATTCTTAATAGTGTAGCCACCCGTACCATTATCAATAAACTCATCTTCTGAGCCAGCTATAATACTGTGAACAGGGCGTTTATCAATACACCAGCTATAAAGAATCTGACTCATCTCAATAGTGTTGCCGCCATAACCCTCAAAAGTGGTAAACAATGACACCTCACCGCCTTTTTTGACAAAATAAGAAGGTTCAGCCTTCATTTTGACGACCGGGAGAACTGCATCCCTGGCCATATCTTCTTTACTTTCACCAAAAGGCCCAGCCTTGGCAAAAGATAGGCTAGAAAAAATAAGCACGATAGACACCAGGCCAATCACCCCGAATGAAAAAAAGTTCTTTTTATTTTTCTTGATTTTTTTCTGCAACACTTCCATAGTCTATATATGAATTCTTTTATAATTTCGATAAGGTTTTGACGGCCCACAGGAAGAATGCACTCGATTGATCAGCCGTCCAGAGAAGGATCTTGGTTGTGGTGGGATATTTGTTGAGCAAGTAGATGAGAACAGCCATAATGATAATCAAAACGACGAGGAACAGGAGCATTATCGCAATCCAATAGGAATTGGCAATAATGAATCGGAGAATGGCTTTTTTTCTTTTGGTCTTCTGGGCCTTAGCTTTCCTCTTCTCAATAGTCGCTTTTCTAATAGCTGCTCGTTTCTTCTTCTGAATTTTTTGCGCTTTGAGCCTTTGTTTTCTGAAAGCCAACTTCTGCTGCTGTTGCTGCTCTGCCGGATCAAGGGTTTGGGCATCGCCAGTCTGTCCTATTTGACCACTTTCTCCACCCTCAGCCTGAGCTTCTTTTGGTATTTCTTCTTTCGCCATTTGGCTAGCGCCAAAATTGCTGCTTTTGGGTTGAAGTGGGGTCATGATTCTGTCTTGAGTCGCCCCCAAAGATTTTGCTACTGCCATAGGCTTAAATTATTGCCAATAAAGACCGTTGACTTTCCATTCGTCTCCTTCTTTGAGCATGTCCACAACAATAAGTGCATAAAAAGTGCGAGGTGTTTGATTTTGTTCTGTAATTTCTTCTCGCTTAGTCGTTACTAAGATTCTAGCACTATTTGCCGAAGAATCCAAGACCGCAGAGGAAACTGCCTTGGTAGTTACACCATAAAAAGGAGCGTTGGGGTCCTGGGTGCCACTGGCGGCATTATCTAACCATGTTTTCATCACTTCGCTGGCAAAAGGTTTGATATCAGTAAAATTCTTGAAAGCATCTTTACTTTTGTTGGTATAAGAGCCAAACAACTCCACAATTTTTTCGGCTTGTTTGACAATGACCTGATCTTGATCATCAACAGTGGTACCGGCATCAGGAGTGGGCTCAGGCGTCTCTCCATTCTCATTTGCTGAGGGGGTGGTTGTA
>JAHIRA010000179.1 GCA_018818905.1 Patescibacteria group bacterium
AAACTCAAAGCGGTGGAACTGAACAATGAGGATACCGAGTTTAATGATTATGATATTACGAAGGATACTTATTTGGTGGGGTAATGAACCGGTCCAAAAGGCGGTAAAGATAATCCAGTTGATCTTTTTTGTCTTTTATTGCCATGTCTGTCGCTCCAATATCTGCCAGAATTGTTCCCAGAATTCTTTCTATCAAAGAAGCTCTAATAAGTTGCTGGTAATTTTTGTATTTCAAGGTCTTAGCTATCGGAGCCAAAATCTCAACCCAGTCCAAAACTTTCTGTTCCCAGTCTTGATAAGAAAGAGAATAGTCAGCTCCATTCATAAGACAGTCAGCCCAAATCATAAACCCCAGCTCGTGGCCTTCTGGAAAAAGATGAGTGTGAGCAAAATCTAACAAATAGTATTCTGTGTCAGAGACTTTGTAAAGTTCAGCGGGTTTGAAATGTCCGTGAATCCATTCTTTGTCGCGATGTTTGAATTCTTCTCTGATAATTTCCAGAGCCTTGGTGTAACGTGGAATCAATTCAGAAGGCTCTAGGGCTTTATGAATTGATTCTGCTTCCTTGTTGTGAGCCAACTCAAACCAGCGATTAATTCTACCAATATTAAAATCAGCTGGCGGCAAGTGTTCGGCTAATCTGAGTTGTCGTGTTGGTTTTTGGGGGAAGTTATTCTTTAATTCCAAAAAGATTTTCAAAAATTCTTCTCGGTCTTTTTCCGTTAGGGGAGAAGAAAAAAAGCGGCCACTCTCAGGCAATTTCTCAACAATCATCCAGCCTTGGTGAGGCGTCTCAATTTTGTGTGCGTAAACCTGCGGAGCTTTAAGAATTTCACTAGTGTTACTTTTATTAAAGGCTGCAAGTGAAACCGGCTCATCGGTGATGCGAGGGTCCTGATAAACCTTGAGAATAGCTTTTTGGCCTTCAAAAACACCGTCATAGATGACGTTGCGAGGTTTATCTTTGGTATAATAATCAGCCTCGTAAAGAAAACGATCTAGAGCAAAGTTATTTTCTTTCGCAACGCGCTGAGCTTTGTCATGAAGATTTGTGCTCATAAATCTTTTCGATATTTCAAAACCTTAGCATTGGGAAACTTGTCCCATTCAAAAATCTTGGCAATCTTCTGGGCTGTTCTTTGCGGTGATTGGAGTAGGCCCATCTTCTTCAGTGCGGCAAATTGATTTCGGGGTGGAAAAACTTCTTTGGGGGGTGTTCTAAGGTCCACTTGCATATCAGTATCAATAACACCAGGGGTTGTGGCTGCAACCAAAATAGGAAACTCTTTTTTGGCCTGTTCTTTGCCCATGGTCCTCGTAAACATTTCAATGGCTGCCTTAGCCGCACAGTAGGTCGCCGCCCCTTTGATAGTAGTGGTCGCCGCTCCTGACGAGATGTTGAGAATTCTTTTTTCTAAGGCTAGGTCTTGAGTTTTCTTGGTGAATTCGTTAGTCAATAGAAAGTATTGAGTGATGTCGGTCGAGACTTCATAGATCAAGTCCTCATTTTTGTGAGTGCCGACAAGGCCAAGTGGCAGAACTTCAGCCGCGTTATTAATAAGAGTCAAACTGGAAGCTTTTCTTATATCAATTTGAGAAAAAATTCTCTCGGACAATTCTGGAATGTCTTCGACTGCGGCCAAATCAAACCTGATATTAAAGACTTCTGACCCTTGGGCTTGGGCAATTTCTTTACTTGAGCTCAATTCTCTTTTGTCAATGAGAACGAAGCTAGTTTCTTTGGAAGAAAGCTCTTGGACCAACGCTTTTCCTAGGCCACGGGCTGCTCCGGTAATAATAAAATATCTCATGTTCCATAAAATTAGGATGTTTGTTATAATCATTATATCATAAAGACTTGTTTAAGGGACAATATAGCTTTATTAAACCTAAAAAAATTCATGATCAAAAAAATACGACTGACTCCTGGCCTGGCTTTTTTGGCGCTTTTCATTTTTTTATTTTTAAATCCTAGCCAAAGTCAAGCTTATGACTTCTTTTCATCTCAAAAGGATAAAAACCATTTTATAGCAGAAGAACCTGACCAAGTCCTTGAAGATCCTTTTTTTAGAGAGGAAGAATACTATGCTCATAGCTCTGCTGCTACTTTGGCGCCAGAAACACCAGTCTCAGTTTGGGAAAAGAGAGACAATGAGAGCAATAGCGACCAGATTCACGGGCTGACAACTGATTCACAAAATAATGTCATTATAACCGGTCTTTCGGACAGTAGTTTTTATACTATCAAATACAACTCTTCCGGAAATAAACTCTGGTCTCAAAAAATCTCCAGCACCAGTCACAATGAAGCCTGGGATGTTGTTGTTGATTCCAATGATAATATCATTGTCACTGGTCAAGCCTACGCCGGGTGGCGAACTAATTTTTACACTATTAAGTATGACTCAAGCGGTAATACTCTCTGGTCAAGATCATACGATAGTG
>JAHIRA010000180.1 GCA_018818905.1 Patescibacteria group bacterium
TTGATAAATGGGATAGAGTATGGGCCATTTACAAATATTGGAGATAACAAACTAATATTTTTTGATCAGTATTTTGCAATTCCACACTACAGGTTCGACGGTCAGAAAAATGTGGAACGGCCGAGCTACTATCTTGAGATAGGCGATGAGGTTTTTGGTCCTTTTGCTGATGACGAGAGTGAGTCTGGTGACATTCTGGAGTTATATTCTGGGAAGTTCTTGAACCAGATTGTTGATGGAAAAAGATACTGGTTTTCTGAAACTGGTTTATTTTATGGCCCGTTTGAAGATTCGAATCTTTCCATTGAGAAGCAAATGGATTATATTTCAGAAGAGGAGCAAAAGAAAACCTTCCTTTTGGAAGAAAGTAATCATATGTATTATTTTTACCATAGAGCAGAAAGAAAAGGTCCTTACTATGAAGCTTTCCTAGAAATAAATGATGGTCTTTATCAACTTGTGTATCGGGAGTATAAGAATAATGAAGATGGATATCAATACCCAGCTGATTGGTGGGTTGAGATAGAGAGCTTGTAATTTTAAAAGCTTTTGACAATCGTCAAAACTATTCTATACTAAAAGTAAGCGGAGAAGGTACCAACCTGGTATCTACTTAATTAAATAGAAAGTATGAAAAAGAATGAACATGAAAAGCCGCTAACTCTAAGCGATCTCGTTAGTTATAACGAGAAGGTTTTGTTTCCGATGCTCGAAACAAAATTTGAAAAGATTTCAGAGGAATATGCGACAAAAAAAGAGATGAGGGAATTTGAGAATAGAGTTCTTGAGAGATTGGATGACATTGTAACTATGATTAAACCCGTTAACCAAGAAGTTACGGTTATGAGATACCAGCGTGACCATAAGGACAAGAAGCTGTGGAAAATTATGGTTGATGCCATGGAAAATGGCAAAATTCTTTCCGACAAAGAGTTAAACAAAATTAGCAAGTTAGGAATTTTCTAAACTGCCTCAATAC
The DNA here is from genome assembly GCA_018818905.1 of Patescibacteria group bacterium. Classification (GTDB taxonomy): domain Bacteria; phylum Patescibacteriota; class JABMPQ01; order JABMPQ01; family JAHIRA01; genus JAHIRA01. Next base: position 980 of record JAHIRA010000180.1, read on the forward strand.
AAAAACTCCTGCGAGCAAAAACAGGAGTTTTTGATTACCAATCTTTATGCTATGATATAGACATGAATATCCTCATGTTCAACATGTCTGAGTATTCAGAATGGATGCGACGCGACATTCCCAACAGAAATCGCCACATTCTTTTTAATTTACTCAAAAATGATCAAGTAGAGAAGATTCTGGCTGTTGATTTTATGCCTTTTACTTTCAAGAGATCAGCCAGAATCTACAAAGATAACTTCATTGCTGACTTTGGGGTCAAGACACTTAGACGAAATTTGACTAGCAAGCTGACCAAAATTTCTGACAAGCTTTATGTCCATTCTACAATAAAAACTGCCTTTGATGATGAAGACGGGGCCTATAACAAAATAGATAAGGACCTAGCCATTCTGGGCATGAATAAATACATATTGTGGTCCTATTACCCTATGTTTTCTGGCTATTTTGATCACTTCAAGACTGCCACCGCCAGTGTCTTTGACGCGGTAGATAACTGGATGGAGCATCCCAATTTTGAAGCGCATTATAGAGACAGACTAAGGAAAAATTACGAAGTTATTGATAAGAAGGCTAGCCCTATTTTCACTGTTTCAAAAGATCTTCTAGATATCTTTCCAGAAAACAAAAATAAGCACTGGATCCCAAACGGAGTGGATTGTTATCATTTTCTGCATGGCAAGAGTGGAGCCATCTCCAAGAAAGTTAGTGAGCTCAAAAGACCAATTATTGGCTATATTGGAATTATTCAAGAAAGACTAGATTTTGAGCTAATCTCTATCCTGGCCAAAAACAATCCGGACAAGTCATTTGTCTTGGGTGGACCAGTTTGGAAGGGAGTAGACCTTAGTAATCTGGAAAAGCTTCCTAATATTTATTTTCCTGGTAAAGTTAATTACAATGAGTCACCAAAAGTGATGGCTGAATTTGATGTGGGCATCATTCCACATCGAGTCAATAAGTTTACCTCTTCCATGAATCCTCTCAAATTGTATGAATATCTAGCGGTAGGATTGCCGGTTGTGACGACCCCGGTTGCCGGAACAGAAGAATTTGCTGGCCACGTGAAACAAGCTTCTACCCCAAAAGAGTTTCAGTCAGCTATCGAAGAAGCCCTTTCCCAAGGCAAAAAAAAGGAACTTGTAGAAGAAAGAAAGAAAATCGCCAAAAAGAATTCTTGGCGGCAAAAAGTTGGAGAGATGCTTCGTCTTATTCAATCAAAGTAATAGCAATGGATTTATCGGTCCTGATAGTCAACTGGAATACCAAAGATATTCTCAAAAAATGTCTCCAGAGCATATATCAGTATACTGAGGGGCTGGAATTTGAGGTGATTGTTTTTGACAATGGCTCAGAAGACGGAAGTCAAGACATGATTGAGAAAGAATTTGCTCAAGTTAAGTTGATCAAGAATTCCTCAAATGACGGTTTTGTTATTGGCAATCTTGAGGCGTATAAACAGAGCTCCGGAGACTTCATCCTGATGCTCAATAGTGATGCTGAACTTAGTGAAAATTCTTTCAAGAAAATGCTTGATTTCATGAAAAAAGATAAGCAGATTGGCATTGTGGGTCCCAGACTCCTTAACACTAACGGTTCACTTCAACCATCATGCCGTCGTTTTCCTGACTTGTCTTCGCAGCTTCTTATTCTTCTTAAGGTGCATAATCTGGCTCCAAAGTGGGGAGCAATTGGCAGGTACTATATGGCTGACTTCGATTATTCAAAAACTACCGAGGTTGACCAGGTCATGGGGGCAGCGTTGCTAACTCGCCGCCGCATTATTAAGAAAATTGGTTTTCTGGATAGTTATTTTTGGGCTTGGTTCGAAGAGGTTGATTTTTGCAAAAGAGTCAAAGATAACGGATACAAGAACTTCTATTATAGTGGAACCGAGATCTATCATCACAAAGGGCAAAGCTTCAAAAATTTGGCCAAGAGGCAACGGGTTTTCAATAGGAGCATGATTTACTACTTCAAAAAGCACAAACCGGCTTGGCAACACCTAGTGATTATTGGTTTCTGGCCATTGAGCATGTTGTTTTCATATGTAGTGGCGGTCATAATCAAATTATTTCCAATTAAAAAGAGTAAGGACCTCTAATAGAGAACTAGAAGATGAAAAAAAGTGTTGATCTAAATATAATTTTGAAACTTGTCGTGGTGGCCTTTATCCTATACGGACTATCTTTTTTGGGATATCTATTGCCCGTCTTGAATTCTGTTCTATTTTGGATTTTCCTTCTGGTCGCGGCGTATTTTACTTACAAAAAGACAGAATATGGCTTGCTGGCTCTTTTCTTTGAATTAGCTATTGGTGTCAAAGGTTATCTCTTTTCTTTTGATTTGCTAGGGTTTGTTGTTTCTCTTCGCCTTGCTTTGTTTGCGACTGTTTTCTTAATTTGGTTCTACAAACTATTAAAGAACAAAGAAGAAGTTCGTTTTGCCAAAGCTAGATCTTTCCCATTATATGCGCTATTCACAGTAGTGTTGATGTTGGGAATGATTGTTGGTCTTACATATGGAAATGATGTCAAAAATCTTTTTTTTGATGTAAACGGATATTTTTACTTGGCGTTGGCCTTCCCACTTTTACATGTTTTTTACGAGAGGAAGTCTCTTAAAAAACTATTACTTGTTTTTGTGGCCGGTGGAGTGGCTATCAGTGCTTTTTCAATTTTTGTAGCTTTAGAATTCACGATCCTGCATCAAGATTCAAGACCGGATCTAGCTGGTTCTATCTCCAGTGAACTAACTCTAGATGAAGGGGACGAAGACGAAATTAAAGACAAAATCTCTCACTCTGTCACCGCCAAAGATGAACTCACGGGTCCTTTTACCTTGGTTAGACGCTTTGAAAACGAAAAGCCCCTTATTTATCGCTGGACACAAGATGTTGGAGTAGCGGAAATAGCCTATTTGGCCGGCCCTTTCTTTAGGGTTTTTTCTCCCGGCCAGATTTATTCTTTGGCTGTCTTCTTGGTTTTGGTCTTTCTAATTCTCAAGAAATCAGTTACCAAGAAAAACAATTTTCTTGATCTTCTGCCAAATTTACCGCGAAGCTATTTGTATGGCCTTGCCGGCCTAACCCTTCTAACTGTTATTCTGGGATTCTCGCGAAGTTTGTGGCTTGGACTTTTGGCGGCCTTTGTTTTCTTGCTGTTTTCTTTGCCGTTCAAAAAATCAATGAAGATAGTTTTTTGTAGTTTTGTTTCACTGATCATTTTGGTGATTGTGATGAAACTGATAGTCCCGAGTGCCTTCGAGTTAGTTGAGAATAGAGTCTATAGTATTGTTGATCCTTCGACAGAATCCTCGGGTTCAAATCGAGTCAATATGCTACCGCCAATTTTTGCCAAAGTATCTAAACATTTGGTGCTTGGAAATGGTTTTGGAACAACAATTGAGTATGAAAGTATCGTCCCAGAAAAATATGGTACACTTAGGGTTTTTGCCTTTGAATGGGCTTATCTGGACACTATTCTGGAGGTTGGTATTTTTGGTTTGGTGGTTTATCTTTTCTTCTTACTCAAGATTTTCAACAATCTGTCAAAGAAGGGGATTGTCTATTTTCAGGCGGTTCTGTTTGCGCTTTTGATTGTCAATCTTACAACTCCTTATTTAAATCATCCACTCGGAATCGGTCTGGTTTTAATTGGGCTGGCATTGTCTGAGATGGAGAAAAGTAAAATCAAATAAATGAAAATTTACATTATAGGAAGCTTTGCCTTTGCAAAGCAGATGATGAAAGTACAAGAAGAACTTGTTGATACGGATAGAATTGTCGATGGAAGCCATTCGATTGATGATTTTTCCGCCAACAGAAAACATGTCATAGAAAACGATATTATCTCGCATTGCTTTAAATACGACTTACTGGGTCATAACTTCTAATGAGATGTAGCGAGTCCATGATGAAATGTGGTAAAATAAAAAGCAGATAACGGTGTTTTTCAGGTATAGAACATAGAATTGTTTGTCAAGACGTCTAATTCAATAACTAACAACACAAAAATGCGTGGTGCTGAAAAGAGAAATATTATCAATGGGGATCAAATAACCCCTCAAGAATTATCACAGGAGTTTTTGGATACTGCGAACAAAGCATCAGAAGAGGAGGAACATAAAAGGTATGCGGAAATTGGGCTTGAAGTTGCTGAACAAAATTTTCACAAGGCGCAGGGTCTAATGGAGAGAAGCGTTATGTGGGATGATGGTAATCGAGAGATGGCAGTGAAAGTAAATCGATATAGTCAAGAGAAAGAAGGGACTGTCCCACCAAATCTTAATGAGGCATTTCAGAGTATTGCTGGTTATGCAA
>JAHIRA010000181.1 GCA_018818905.1 Patescibacteria group bacterium
CACAACATCAACAAAGAGATGGCCACCATGGCAATGTATTTGGGAATTTGTTGTATCTTTTTGAGCATTATCATTAATCCGCCCCCCAACAACAAGAACCAAAACGGATAGAAAGGCATAACATGTCGCAACCCAATATTAAGATTACTGACAATACCAGTCAACAAGAAGAAAGCAATAACCAAAAGAGCGGTGAAAGTGGTCCAGTTTTTCCAGATGAATCGCGCCTTCATGAGCCAAGCGTCTTTGAGGTGATGCCAGGAAAATTTCTTGAAAAACTCCTTTGAAAATTTTATCAAACCACCCAGACCCACTACAGAAGCTAGAACGGTTATAATCAGGGTTGGCAGAGGAGTTTTGATCAGAATAGCCACAGGATAAAAATACCACCAGGCCTGATTTGATGTTTCCCCAAGGAAATAAGTTGTGTTGCCTCCAGAGACTCTCAGAATTACCATTCCAAGCCCAAGCAAGTAATAAGAGAAAGAGCGAGTGACAGGATTATTGGTTAATGAATGTAACAAACTGTTAAGTGGGGCAGCTTTTTCGCCGCTCAAGAATATATCAAAAGCTTGGTGCTGCAATTCTACAGGCATCTTGTACATCATCAATTGATAAAAAATTGCAATGATGACAAAACTGATCAAAGAAATAAGCATCAGGGAGCCGAAGTAGACCCAGATACGTTTGAGAGCCTTGTTTTTAAAGAGCCATTCCAAGAAAAATCCTTTGGGCAGATCTTTTGGACGAAAAACAATGGCAAAAAAGGCCAACATGGCCATAAATGGGTACAGCATGAAACAAGAATATTTCAGAAGCTGGGCAATGGCCAAAGCTATGGCCACCCAGAGAAGTTTTTTCCATGAAGGTTTTTTTATAAAACCAACATAATAATAAAGAGTCATCATTATCCCCAGCGTTGCGGCAATATCCGTAGTGACAAAACGAGAGTGGGCAATAATATTGGGTGAAAATGAATACAAAAACAAAGCTATTAAAGCAGCTTTGGTCCCAAAAGTTCTTTTGGTAAAAAGATAAAGATAAATACCCAGCACAATCATCAAGAGCAACATTGGTAAACGACTAGCTAACAGGATTTGATCAGCGTCATTTCCTCGTTCATAAATGAATTTCCAACCAACCTCCCACTGACCATTGGCTTCGTCTTTCCAAGCCGGTAATTCCAAGGGGAAGTTTAACTTGAGAAACATTAGTGGAGCTGCCGCCAGAGCCTTGGCTAATGGTGGATGCTCTGGGTTTAGCCGATAGTCGTGATACTTAAGATAGCTGTAACCAGCTGGAATGTGAGCAATTTCGTCCACAATTCCAGAATCATTAAACATTGATAAAACAGCCAAAACAGTCATAATGACCAACATTACAATAGCAAGAACAGTGGAGTTCTTTATTAGCCCTTTAAACATGTCTTTAATTTAGTCTATTCAAAAGCTTTCTCTCGAAAATGGTCACGATACATTTCGACAAAGGCCACAAAAATAGTCACGATCAATGGACCGTAGATAATTCCGAGTGGTCCAAAAACTAGTAAACCACCAAGAACACCCACAAAGACCAAAAGTGGATGCATTTTGATCTTGGATTCGATGAGTTTGGGTTTGAGAATATTATCGATCGAGCCAACAATCAGACCAAAATAGAGCAAGAAAAGAATTCCCAAGACCCATTTACCCTGAATGAAAAGAATCGCTGAGGCTGGAATAGCGACAATAAAGGTGCCCAGGGATGGAATCAAGGAAGCCACTCCAATAACTGTCCCCCAGAAAATACCATTTCCTAGACCAAAAATCAGAAAGCCGACTCCCCCCAAAACACCCTGAACTGCAGCAGTAATCATATTGCCAAAAATAACCGCCTTGCCCACCTCGGCAATGCGATGCATAAGTTTAACCTCAAGATCGTCCGGAAGTGGCGAAAGATCTAATAGAGTTTTGGAAATCTTCTTTCTATCTTTAAAAAGATAGTAAAGGATAAAGAGAATACTGAAAAAGTAGAAGAAAGCCTGGAAAATATTCTGAACTAAAGCGCCAGCCCGACTATAAAAGAAAGAACTCGTGCTCTTGGCCGCATTAATTAGGTTTTCGCGCTGATCCTCAAGGCTGATAGAAACTCCAATTCGTTCTAATTGGGTCTGAGTATTGTTGTAGACCCAGGAATTTTCTTCAATTAACTGCTGATAATAGCCAGTCGTCACTTTATCTTGAGTGTCCTGGTAAAACTCGTACGCTTCTTTGGAAAGAAGACCCAAAAAACCAGCAAAGGGAATAACA
>JAHIRA010000182.1 GCA_018818905.1 Patescibacteria group bacterium
GAGTTCTGGTAAATCAATTTTTGATTTGGGCTTGAGTCTTTCGTAATGAACTGTGGTGGTTTTGCCTTTAACCAGCTCCCCGGCAATCCCAAGAATAACTTGATTGGGACTTTCGCCACACATCTCGGCTGCTTTATTAATCGCCTTTTCGCACGAGCGCACCACTCCTTCAATATCAGAAACTGCTCCAGACTGCATATCTCCTAGAGATTGTTTCACTTTGCCAACACCAATAACAACTCCCCGACCTGTGCTTTCATCGGTTCTAAAAATCAGGGCTTTGATAAGATGAGTCCCAATATCAAGCGCCAAGGCGGTGTCTGATCTTCGACTGTTTTTAAAGTAGTCAAAAAGGCCCAATTTGTTTTGGTTATTTTATTTTCAAAACTGCGTGCTTGGATCACGCTTGTGTGGATAGATTATAGCACAAAATGAAATTATGAGTAATGAAAAATGGCAAGCCACAGCTTGCCATAATCTTGCGAGAAAAAGTATTTCTGAATCAGCACATTTTCATGATACTCGTACGAAAGTTTTATTGATTAACTATAGCATATGTCCTTGTTCAGCTCGCATGCAATGTTGGTATTATGCTTCCTTAAGCCACTTCTTGGCTTTGACCTCGTCCTTAAACCCTTTAATTTTGCCTTTTTTTCCTAGAGCACCTCCCATCATAAAAGTCATAACATTTAGAAACGAACTTACAGTCAAAAAGGCCAACTTATCAATTTGCTCATTTGAAAGAATCTCAACAAAACCTCCTTCTGTTTTTGTAGTTGGTGGCTTGGTAATTTTGCGACCAAGTTTTCTAAGATCAAGAAGAACTTGAAACTTCTGCCTCGGTTCTTTTTCTAAGATGCTCAGCGCCTGATTGCCAGCAGCAAACGAAATGGCTTCAATCATTCTCTCATCATTCGCAGCTTTTTTATGTTTAATTACGATAATATTTCCATCCTCTAAACTAACAGTGAAATACTGACTAAAATCAGTATCTCCAAAATGGTCCAGTTTTTTATGTGCGATTGTCATGAACTTAAAATTATAAACAAATGTTTGCCTACAAAAAAATAATAGCACAAGAATCAAGAAAAAACAATCGAGATCAAATAAAAAAGACCCCCACATAATGGAGGTCTTTTGAATAACTATTTCTTCATTATCAGTCCTTAGCTAGAAGTGTAATGGAACCTAACGTCGTACAACCTGTCATTGCCATTCTCAAAAGTGACTTTGAGATAGTAGCTATTGTTTTCTGTATCAAGAGTGGTATCCATAGTGGTTGAGAAAGTAACATTACCACCTGACGCTGCATCGCCTGAGGTAACTTGAGCTACTCTTTCGGCACTATAATCGCTTTTGACTTTGTAGAGCTCGACAGTCATTTCAGTTGTAGCAGAATCATCGTAACCACGTACTTGGAAACCGTCGATTATTCTGTCATCGGTGAAGTCTACTGACGTGACATAGGAAGTCGCAAAGCCAGCGGCATTAACTGGAGTCAAATAACCGTTAGCAAAGGTGTAGGCGGTGACATTAGGATCTTCGGGTTGAAAAGCAGTTCCACCAACTTGTTTGTAGGCAGCAGCAGTAAGACCGGTGGTTGTGGCCCCGGTAAAGTCAACTGTTCTACCGCTTGTGAATGTAGCATCACCAAGAACGGTGAAATCGTCATTGATAATAACTGGCATTTGAGTTTCTACATCAGCGGCTTCTGGCCCTGATGTGGCTCCGCGCCAAATACGTCCATCGATTCTGACGTTGTCACCAAAGGTAACCGGGTTGTCAACACTGTCATTGGTGGTGTTGTTGACAATAGTTCCGTTAAAGAAGGTGACTCCACCTTCACCTTGACGACCAATCTTGACCGAGTCCATCATCATGGTTCCGTCAACATTGAAAAAATCGCCATCAACTCCCCCCAAAAGGGAAGTAATGTTTCGCTCTGATGCAGCCATAGCCACTCCACCGACAAGCATGACGGCAAAGAGGACCACGACGGCAATTGAGCCGAGTGTTTTTTTCTTCATTTTTATTTGATTATACTCCAAACCTCAAATAGATTTGGATTTTTTAACTAATCTGAACTCTTATAATATAGCAGATAATCAAAGAATAGTAAAAGAAACGTTTCACTATTCTTTTGTTTCCTTTTCAATCTCGGTGGTGCCAAAAAGTAACCGTTTGATTCCCGAACCAACAACTGTAATCAAGAGACCGAAAAGAACCATCCCGGTGAAACGAGTTCCAATAGTCACAAACTCGCCTGGAACAGTTTCCGGCATATAGAGAGAAACTCCTCCCAGCAGAACCTTAGCTGACCAAATCATACTTATAGGAATACTGCTAAATTCAGGGCGATACCCCTCAACAATATAGGCAATACTGCCAAAAATAACTATGGCTGCAAAAAGGGCAATGAAATAGATTTCAACATTGAGGCGATAGAGAGATTTCTGTTCTTCTTTCTTAAAACTTCGTCGACTTTGCCTTAGAATCTTGGCCAGGCGAAGCATCCTTAGGAAACGTAAAATTCTGAGAATACGAACTGACTTGAGAAAGGTTAGGTTTGTCAGGCCCAAGAAGGTCGGCAAAATTGTCAACAGGTCAATGATGCCAAAAAAGCTAAAAATATATTTCAGTTTGTTGGGTGCGGCCACAAGACGGCCAATATACTCTAGAGAGAAAAAGAAAACAGACACAAACTCAATAGTCCTAAAAATAATGTCGTACGACGCAAACGCAGGTACAGTTTCCAAAATAAGACTAGCAATGGAAACTATTGTCAAAAAGGCCAAAACATTATTGGTTACCACAAAAGACCTTGTATGAGACTCATAAAAGGCTTTGTGTGCACTTTCTAAAAAAGGCGCCACCATCTTTGTCAACAATGATTGCTTGTGTGTTCGTGTTTTCAAAGATTTTTTTGATCTTCGAATGTTCTTTTTCTTTTTTGTGCTCATTGAACTTATTATAGCAAAAGTTCAAGTTTATCGATACTAAGCCTGTAGCATTACTCAAGAATGGCCTTAATTCTTCTAACTCCTGAACTTGAAGCTTTTTCTTTTTTGATTTTGAACTTTCCCAGATCTTTGGTGTTTTTGACATGAGGACCACCACAAATTTCTTTGGAATACTCTCCCATACTATAAACTTTGACTTTGTCGCCATAGCGATCAGAGAAAAGACCAATGGCTCCACTGGCCTTGGCCTCGTCGACTGTAAGCTCCTCAATAGTGATTGGTAAGGCTTCTGATATTTTTTGATTAACTAATTCTTCCACTTTCTGTTTTTCTTCGTCGGTGAGTTTCTCGGGATGCGAGAAATCAAAACGCAATCTTTCAGCCGTGATATTACTTCCTTTTTGCTCGACATGATCTCCTAGTACTTCTTTTAGAGCTTGATGTAGAAGATGGGTGGCAGTGTGATATTTTTTTGACATCTCAGAATCATCTCCAAGGCCTCCCTTAAAACGTTTCTCGCCACCTTTTCTGGACAGGTCTTGATGCTTTTTGAATTCCTCGGCAAAGGCCAGTTTATCAATCTTGAGGCCTTTGTCTTCTGATAATTCTTCTGTTAGCTCAAGTGGAAAACCATAAGTTGAAAAAAGCATGAAAGCGTCTTGGCCGGTGACTCTCTCTAGTTTTTCAAATTCTTTAAGTCCTCGTTCTAGAGTTTTCTCAAACTTCTCTTCTTCTTTGAAAAGTTCGTCTATTATAAACTTTCTATTTCTTTCTAGTTCCGGATATGAACCCGACATTAGATCAATAGTCGCTTTACCAAGATAGCTGGAGATACACACATCTTGCGGAATCTCGAGCTTTTTGGCATGTCTAACCGCTCGTCTAATGAGACGTCTAAGGATATAACCTTGATCAAGATTTGAAGGGGTCACCCCTCGTTCATCACCGAGGATGAAGGTCGCAGCCCTAAGGTGATCAACTAGAATACGAAGTGACTTTTTGTGGTCTTGATAGAATTCCTCGAAATCGCCCTCAGGAACCTTGAGAACGTTCATCACGGTCTCAACTAGCTCCCATATGGAATCAATGCGATAAACGTCACTATAGCCGTCAAGAACAGCCACAGCTCTTTCTACTCCCATCCCGGTATCAACATTCTTCTGCTTCATTTCTAGGTATTCAAACTGGCCCGGTTCTCTGCCAGCCTTTCTTTGATAACCCATAAAGACATTATTCCAAATCTCAACAAAATCCCC
>JAHIRA010000183.1 GCA_018818905.1 Patescibacteria group bacterium
GAAGAAGACAGAAAAAAACTAAGATCATACGTCTATTCTCAGACAAAATCTTTGAAGTTTCTTGAGAAATTACTTGGGAGGCCCTTTAACTCCATGGCTGTGCCGATAGATAAACCCACTGATTTGGTTGGAAAAGCCGCCAAAGAAAATAGGATTATCATTAATTCTGATATACTAAAATTCACTACCCCAATTTTGAGTGAAAAGATTTCGCTAACAATAAAGAAAATAACAGGAATGAATCTGTTGATTGTTGTTCCTGTCAATTATCAAGGAAAACTTGTCGGAGCTCTTCTTACTGCAACCAAAAAAGACTACTTTTCAAATGATCAAATTGGTTACTTAAACTTTTTTGCAAATCAGTTAGGACTAGCAATCGGAAATACTATTGCCCACGAAAAAATAGTCAACAATTTCAAACAAAACAATTCTCAAAAGGATCTAGACATCATTACCGAAACAAATAAACTCTTTTCGGGAAAACTCAACCCAATTGAAGTCTCTGAGGCTGCAGCTAATCTATTTTCCAAAAAAATGAACTTCGTTGGAGTTGGCGTCTTTATAAAAGATAGCAATAAACTCAGACTCCTTACTTATTCTAGAAACAAAATTACAGCCTTTATCGACAAGATACTGCCTCTAAAAGCAAACCAGTTAACTACTCCACTAGATAACCCAGAAAACCTAATTGGAAAATCGGCCAAAGAAGATAAGCTATTTGAATCAGATACTCTACTAAGTATTGCTGGAGGAATAGTGTCTAATGATGTTGTGAAGCTAATTGAAAAAGGAACTAGAACAAAACACTATCTTGCTGCACCTATTGTAAAAGATAAAGAATCCATTGGAGCAATAATTTGCTCTACAAGAAAAAACAGTTTTTCAAAAAACGAGATTGTGACAGTCCAAACTTTCGCTGATCAGCTTAGTGTGGCCATGAGTAACGCCATAGCTCACGAAAAAATTATAAATAAATACAGGGAGAAGGACACCGCAAGCAAAGAGAAGAAAGTTCACAAGAAAAACTTGGAAACCATAAACCATATCAACACTCTTATTGCTGGAAATCTAGATTTCAAAGAAATTGCTGAAAAATCTATCGCAAAATTTGTCGAAGATAACGTAACAATTTTAGGAGTACAAATTTCAGTTATTGAAAACAACAAGTTAAAAGCTCTTCTTTATACCAAGAATCAGAAAAATAAATTCATGGAATCACTCATTTCTGATAAGGCATTTAGAAAACTTGAAACGCCCTTAGACCCGCCCCAAAATCTTGCTGGTCAAACTGCTGTCACGGGAAAAATATCACGCTCAGAGAACTTACTAGATGTTTGCAAAGGGATTCTGCCAAATAAAGTTATTAATCTTATCGACAATGGTATTGGTGCCAAAGAATACTTAACTCTTCCGATCAAATCCAAAGGTATAACCAAAGCTGTTTTGCTAACAGGCAAAAAAGATGAAAAAGTTAATTCTGATGATCTTGAGATGATTAAGATTTTTACTGATCAACTCGGCCTCGCCATGAGCAACGCGCTTACCCACGAAAAAATTATAAACAAGTACGAAGAAAAACTAGAAAAAATTAATACCGAAACCGACCACGAACCCCTAGAAAGCTACCTAGACATCATATCATCAACCAACAATCTCCTCACCGGAGAATTTGACTTCAAGAAGGTCGCAGAAAAAGCTGTAACAGGGTTTATAGAAAGGACAGAGTTAATGGGGGCCCATATTTACCGAAAGGAAGGTAACTTCTTGAAAGCCTACCTATACTCTAGAAACAAAGCCACTAATTTCCTTTCAAACATCTTTTCAGATAAAAGGTTCAGAAACCTCAGAACCCCAATTGACTCTCCTGAAAACTTAATTGGAAAAACTGCCAAAGAAGGTAAAATCCACGAATGCGACAATCTTATTGATCTTGGCAAGGGTGTCCTACCAGACAAAATGTTGAATATCATTCATAAAGGAGCTAGAACGAAGAAATACATTTTAGTCCCTCTCATATGTAACAATAAAGTGGAAGCAGTTTTGATCGTTGCTACCAAAGAAACTCAATTCACCCCCGACCAAATCTCCCTCATAAAAATCTTCGCCGAACAACTTGGACTGGCCATGGGCAACATCATCGCCCATGAAAAGATTATCGAGAAA
>JAHIRA010000184.1 GCA_018818905.1 Patescibacteria group bacterium
AAGAGAGGCCGAAGAGAATGAAAAGGCAGATGAGATAATTAAGTCTTTTTACTATGGTGAAGAAGAGTATTTTGATCAAGAAGGAGCAAGAATAGCTATTCAATCACTATCAAAACACATGAAAGAAGTGGTTTTTGAAAGAATGTTTAAAAAAGACCCTTATTTTGCTGGCAGAAAGATTGAATTATTTTCTCCTCTATCTGGGCATTTTCAGAAGGAAGCTCTTGAATATTTGACGATGCTTGACAAGGAATTACCAAATGATAAACACAGAAAGAACCTCGAAGAAATTATGGCTAGTTTTAGTCAAATCACTAGCCAGAGTTTACGAAAAAGAATTATGACTGACTCCACTGCAGGTATGTTGGCCAAATACAAAGAAAAACTGCCCAGTATCAAAGATGAAGATATAATCAAAATGGCCTATCTAAGATTTCCCAACGTAAAAGAGGCTTGGTTTGATTACGCTGAATTGATTCCATACTTAGACAAGCTTCCTTCGCTTGACAAAGACGAGATGATTGATGGTGCCTTGAAGCAAAAAAATAATAGTAGGCCGGAAGTCATAATCAATAATAAAGAAAGGCTTGGTCTTTCTGATAAGGAGGTGGTGGACCTATTTTTTTCACGTGGCCTTGAAGATAGATTATTTTTCAATATTGATCAAATTGATCCAAGTCTTCACCAAACAGCCGTTGATAGAGCTATTTTGGAAGACAGATGTGGATCGATCCTAAAAAATGCTCATAAAATACAAGGCATAGATGTGGGAGAAACTTTAACAAAAATATCTGAGATGAATAATGGGCGCGGAATTGCCGATATTATTATTTTTTCTGGTGAAGTTATGAGAACTTGGGCTGATCAAATACCAGAATCTGTTCTCAGGCGTTTGATGGAACAATCTCCAGGGACACTGGCAGACTATTACAAATACCTCAAAGAAGTAGTTGACAGCAGTGAACTGATTGCCAAGCTGAAAGAAGAAGAAAATTATTACGCTCTATTTATCAGGGGGGAAGAAATGGGGGTAAGTTTTAATGATGAGTTTGCCTGGGAAGCTCTAGAGCATAGTCGAAGCAGATTGGCTGATAATCTCCACAGGTTCAAGACCATTCCTAGAGGTGTATATCTTGAGTTGTTGTCATCTCTCCACAAATCTGACCTGCAATTAGTAGCTCATAGTTTGCCACGAGTGCAGGATCTCACAAAAGAGGATGTTATCAAAACTCTAGAAGTAGTTCCAGCGATGAGTTTTGAGAGCCTAAGGTGGTTGATAGAAAATCATTCTTCTATTGAGGGCCTGGAATTAGACAATAAAATCGCAGATAGAATGATGTCTTTTAAAGGTCAGGTTGGATCTCAAGTAGTTATTGAAAATATTGATAAGTTCTCTGGTGTTGATCGTCTAGATATTGCCCTGAGGGCAATATCTCAAGGTAATTCCTATATTGTAGCAAGAAATGTAAAAAAATTTGGAATTGAAGACGAAGAAGCAATTGTCGAGGCCATTATCAGACGCGGGGAACAACAAGTTATAGGTGAAAATGCTTCGTATTTCAGTCTCGACAAAAATATACTTGCCAGTAAGCTAATTGATGTGAATGAAGGATTTTCTCTGGCTGAGAATATTCAGCATTTCTTTCCTCTTAGTCTTCAAATGGCTTTGCAACTAATTGAGAAGGGATACATTCAAGAAGTTACTGAGAACACTGATGTCTTTCCCGATTTAGGAAAAGATAGAGAATTAGGTCAGATTATTATTGACTATTGCTTGTCCCACAACCAGTTTCCGAATGCGGTTAAAATAAATTCTGAATACAAAAAACCACTGGATCGTACTCTCACTTATCTTGAAGACATCTATGGTATCAACGTTGTGCCGGAATTATACCAAATTTTCCATGAACTTGCTGAAGGACGTCTCAGCGATAGTTTCAAAGAACTGGGAGTAAGACATACCGGGGAAGATGGTTTAAACGAAACCAGAAACATTCTCAGAGAAAAGAAAACTCAGATGCTATCCGGAAGCATTGACATCGACAAGCTCATGAGCAACTTTATCCTTCGGGACTTACTGCAAAGCATTATTAGGAAAAATCAAGCCGAATGGTCCGGCAACACAAGTTTCGAAGACATCCTCACCTACTACCAACAAAACCAAGACAAACTCCGCTCTCTCCCCGAAGAGTATGTCCCCAGCGACATCCTCCACATCATCAAAAGAAAATAAAAACTGGAAGGCTACTCACCTCAAGAAGGCTTCCAAAGTAGATACACCACCCTCCTAGACTCCATCAAAGCTGCCCATGACCTCAACGCCATGCCCGAAGGGCAGGGTGTCAAAGAACTGCAACTAAAACTCAAAGACAAAAGACAAGAAGTCATCTCCAACCTCAAAAACAAAGAAGCACAACAAGACAACCC
>JAHIRA010000185.1 GCA_018818905.1 Patescibacteria group bacterium
GAAAAAGCATCGTGGGCTAGGTATGGACGGAGCAACGCCAATACAGAAACTTAACATGTGTCGAAGTGTAAACTTGACGCTGCAATGCTACATACCTTGACAATTTGGTCACAAAACTCTACCGAAAGGAAGAAAAAAATGAAGGATAATATTTGGCAGGGAGTATTAGTCCCTGTGTACGGGTCTATAATCTTCTCTTGTGTTGTTACTTTTGTATGTTCGTGGTTGTTTTGGTCCCAAACCGCGAATATCATCATTATTGTTGTGGTTTTCACAATAGGAGCTGTTTGGAGCGTCAAGAAATATCTTGATCAAAAAAGGCTTCAAATAGATGAAAACGAGATCAGCCCCGCTTTAGAGAGGCTCAAGAAAATCGTAAGTCTATTAAGTAGATTGTTGAAGGTGATTGCAGATTTTTTTGTGTTTCTCCTGAAGAAACTATGGAGCGTTCTTGAACCAAGGTCCGGGTTTGCTGTCCGGGCTTGGGAATGGATCAAGGAGAAATGGGAAGTTTTGATCCATTGGCTTCGGTCCAAGAAGAAGTGGTTGCGAATCACTGCGGCTGTGGCTGCCACTGTGGGCTTCCTCGCCCTAATTTCTTTAGGGGTACTTCTTTTTATCGCGATGTTCTCCGGTGGGACAAAGAAATCTTCCGCTGGGCATAAACTGCTCAAAAGAGAGGTCGTAACGGCAGTTTCTTTGTCGAAGAAGTTGGAATCTCTTGAGACGCTTACTCAACGTTTGAAGATTGATCTAGGGATTGCCAAGGTGAAAATTGCCTCGCATCGTCAAGAACTGATCAGGCTTCGACAATGGCTTACCAATGAGAGAAAGATACGCCTCAAGTTACAAGCAGGGCTTCGTCGCAAAAATGATGCTAAGACCGCTGCTTCCTGGAGATGGAAGGCAATTAAAACGTTGAGGCTGAAGTCAAAAAGGAAGCGCGTTGCCAAGAAAAGAAAGAAGAGGAGACGGAAAATAGAAATTGACGATGGCAACGAGGGGATTGGGCAATAAACACTTGTACCTTGATTTCGCTGCTTTCAAACATTTGTTTGGGAGCAGCTTTTTTTATTCTCGTTATAATTTCTATTAGTGTCTTCTGACGAAGAAAGAATAACTGGATAAATCCGTTTGACTCATTTGTTAATATATGCTAAAATATAGGTGTAGATAAAGAAGTCTATAAAACAAAAAAACATGTCAAAAAACAAATACATAGTGCTCGCTTTGGGCTTGCTCCTTAGCTTTTTTGTCTTTTCTGAGGCCAAAGCCAGTCGTTCTCATGACCCTTTGGTCAAGGTCTTTAACGCGCAATCTCATGTGCAGGACGCTTATTTTAAAGCCTATCACCCCTCGTTTAAGGGTGGCGTTAACGTGGCTGCCGGGGATATAAATGGTGATGGCGAAGATGAGATTATCACCGGGGCCGGTCTTGGTGGTGGTCCTCAAGTTAGAATTTTTGATGGAGCCGGGCAGTTTGAAGGGCAAAGCTTCATGGCCTTTCACCCTGACTTCAGAGGCGGAATCAAAGTTGCCGCCGGTGACGTTGATGCCGATGGACGAGATGAAGTTATTGTTTCACAAGCTTCTGACGGGGAGCCATGGGTCAAGGTTTATGATTGTGAAAATGCTTGTGTAGCCAAGAGTTCTTTCTTGGCCTATGACAAAAGTTTTAAGGGTGGAGTCTCAATTGCTTCCGGTGATACAGACGGCAATGGTAAGGCCGAAATTATAGTTGGGGCAGGTGAGTCCGGTGGTCCTCAAATTCGACTGGTAGATGAGTTTGGTAACTTTGTTGGTTTTTCTACTTTTGCCTTTTCCAAAAACTTTCGTGGTGGAACCCAAGTGGCGGCCGGTGATACCAATGCTGATGGTCAAGATGAAGTTATTGTTTCTCAGGCCAATCTTGGTCAGGCCTGGGTTAAGGTTTACAATGCTACCGATAATGTCGTTCTCTCAACTTTCTTGGCTTACCCATCCGGTCACAAAGGTGGTGCCAACGTGGCCGCCGGTGATTTGGATAACGATGGTCGGGCCGAAATCGTGACCGGAGTAGGAGATATTGGTGGACCGCAAGTTAGAGTTTTTGTGGCTGATGGCAGTGTTTTTGACAATGGTTTCTTTGCCTATGGTGAGGATTTTAGAGGTGGAGTGGCCGTGGCTGTTGGTCATATTGCCGGCATCAACAAAATTGTGACCGGACCCGGGAAGTCACTTGTTGACGGTCGAACTGATCTTCATAAATACATCGACATTAATCTTTCTGATAGTCAAATTCACGCCTACAAGGATGGTCGTCTGGTGGTCGAAAGTTTGATTTCTGCCGGGCGTCCTGGAATGAATACGCCGACCGGTAGTTATTCTGTCAGAAGAAAAGAAGTCAATCACTGGTCCGGTTCATATGGATTGTGGATGCCGTACAGTTTGAATTTTACCGGTTCATATTATATTCACAAACTGCCGGTGTGGCCTTCCGGTTATGTTGAGGGTGAGGATCATCTTGGAATAAACGTGTCACATGGATGTGTAAGGGTTTCCAATGAGGCAGCGCCTCTTCTGTTTGATTTTGCTGATGTGGGGACACCAATATTTATTCATTATTAACGATCCCGCCGTGCGTGATTATATTCGCTTTTTTCCCGAATAATATTCGGCAAACACGCTATCTAACTTGTTATAATCCGGTTTGGAGATGGCTTTGTTGTGAAATTGGCCTTGAAGAACACGGCGAAATTCAATCTCGGTCAAACCGTTTCTGGCCTCGCCCATCATAGATTGGATGATTTGTTCTTTTTCATCTTTGCTAACTGTTTTCATGTAAGTTCGACGCATAATTTTCTTGATTTGAGTCGGCCACAGCTTCACTGTGGAAGGGGTGTCGTCAAATGTTTTCCTTCTTTCGCGGGAGCTACCAAAGATGTTGCTAAGAATTCCCATGTTGTTGCTGATTAAGTTATTAACAGTTTTATTATAGCATTTTGCTGTTTTGCTGTATAATGTAGGGAGAAAAAATCTTAGCCAAGAAATTAACAAATTAACAAAAAAATCATGGAAGGTTATTGCGTCAAATGTAAGGCCAAGCAAGAAATGAAAGATCCAAAAGAAATTGAAATGAAGAATGGTCGTCCAGCTGTAACTGGAATTTGCACTAGCTGTGGCACAAAAATGTTCAAAATTGGTAAAATGCAGAAGGACGAAGAATAAAGCTCTTGTCCACATAAAAACAGTTCCCGCCATCGGCGGGGCTGTTTTTTGTCCGATTTGATTTCTTTTCAAAAAAAGATTAAAATAGAGATAGACACAAAATACAATCAATGAAAACGGGAACACAAAACAAAATCAAAGCTCTCATTGTTTCACTTATTCTTTTTTTGGGAATGGAAATGATGATTTCTTTTCCAGAGCTGATCACCCAAATTGCCGTAGGAGTCGCGGTCCTGATAATTCCACTGACAGTTATTTTTCTCAAGGTCGGTATCAGGTCTTTTGCTAGAGCCAGTTGTGCGCTGACAAGTCTTTTGTTTGTGGGCGCGGCTATGCTTGATCTTATTTTTGTTGAAGGCTTTTTCTTCAAGCAGGCTTACGTCATTTTTGTCTTTGCCTGCTACTTCTTGCTCATGGGCAAGTTTATTGGTCTCAAGGTTTTGCAGATCCAGCACATGGCCGAAGATCAGCAGTATTCAATTGTTGACTTCACTTTACTTGCGACCGCCTTTTTGTATTATGTTGGTTTCTTTGGTCTGTTTCTGTACTTCCAGAGTTTTCCTCTCTGGCTGCTTCTGGGCTTGGTTTTTGTAACCAACTTCTTTCTCTTCTTTCTCTTCTTTTACTTCAACGACATCTGGCTCAAAAAGATCTGGCTATATGTTTTTGTTCTGACTTTTATAGTTCTGGAAGTTACTTGGGCTTTGTCGTACTGGCCCAATGGTCTTTTGGGCCGCGGGATTGTTTTGTTCTGTGCTTATTTTCTTCTCAGTGGTCTGGGCAAGCATTATCTCAAAGAATCTTTTTCACCCAAAGTCCTCAGAGGGTATCTAATGGTGGGGGTAATTGTTTTGGCTCTGGTGTTATCGACCGGGCAGTGGACATATTAGTTTTTCTCAAAATAAATGCGTGATATCAAAATAAAATCTATTAGAGACCGAAGTCGGCGTCGCCAACAACAGTCGCAAAATGCTTCACACGAAGCTCATCCTTCTGCCGAAGAGAAGCCTCAAAAAAAACCAAGAAAAGGGTGGAGTTGTTTTGTCTTATTTCTTGCTTTAATTATTGCAGTTTTGTTTGGTATGAGTGGTGGAGTAGTTGGTGACAAACTTATTATTCCTTATTTGGCAACCTGGCCGCAATTTGAAAACGATGATTTCTTTAAGTCCAAGGGGACAACAGTCACCGTCGAAAAAACAGAAACCATCAAGGTTGAGGAAAGTGGAGCTTTGGTAGAAGCTATTGAACGAGTAAGTCCTTCTCTGGTGAGTATTGTCAAAGAAACTGATCTCAAGAAAATTGCCGGCGATATCACTCAAAACAAAGGTGAAGGCTCTGGGGTGTTAATTACTGCCGATGGCCTGATTTTGACCAATAAGAGCATTGTCCCTGATATCACTGATGATTATGTGGTCATTCTGGCAGACGGGCGTTCATTTGAGGTCAAAAGTATTTCTGATGATTCTATGCTAGAAAGTGTTTTTGTAAAGATTGAAGCCGATAATTTACCCGTAGTTGAGCTAGGCAATTCCGAAGAGCTAAGAATAGGAGAGAAGGTAGTGGCTCTGGGGAGTGTGCGCAATTTTGAAGGAGAAATGGCCTCAGCCGGGATTATAAGTAGTACTATGGGTATATCAGAAACCCCCGACGGCCAACTGCACGCAAACGTAATCAGAACGGATGCCAAAATAAGCCCCAAAAATTCAGGTGGTCCCTTGATCAATCTGGCCGGAGAAATAATTGGCATCAACGTTTATGCTAGTGATCGGGGTGAAGAAGAAGCTTTTGTTATCCCAATCGACGCCATCAAGACGGCCGAAGAGCAGGTCATTACCAAAAACGAAATCAAGAGACCTTCTTTTGGCGCCACGTATCTTGATATCACTCCGGAGTTTGCTACCAGAAACAATTTGTCAACCAAGTATGGTGCTTTGATCTATGCACCGGAAAACAAGCGGGCTATTACAATTGGCAGTCCGGCTGACCTTTCTGGTCTGGAAGAAAAAGACATTATTGTCAGTGCCAATGACCAAGAAATTACCAAAGATAATCCATTTTCTTCAATGATGCTTGAATTTGCTCCAGGAGAAGAGCTCAAGCTTAGGGTTCTTAGAGAGAATCAAGAGAAGGAAATATCGGTCAGTTTGAGTGAGGATAAAACGCCTTAAATAAGCCCAAAAATACAAAAATAGGGGATATTACTCTTGACAGAATTATTTGCGTGTGGTAGCTTTTGTAGTGCTTCTAAGAAGAAGTTACAAAGGTTATTTTTTAATCTGTCAAATAGTTCAACATGACTTATTTGAACGCGCTAAAAAAATATTGGTACTTGGTAGTCTTGCTGATTGTTGTCAGCACGGTGCTTTCATTTGGTATAAGTTTGTTCCAAACTCCCAAATACCTTTCAGAAGTGAACCTTTTGGTCATCCAAAAGCAAGGCAGTAAGCTTGATGCTTATTCTGCGGCTAGAAGTGCTGAAACCATTTCCGGCGTGCTTTCAAAGATGGTTTATACAACTTCTTTTTACGATAGAGTTCAGAAGGTTGATTATGATCTCGGCTATGCTCTGCCCAACTCTCCAGAAAAACGAAAAAAAGAATGGGAGAAAATGGTCAGAACTAACGCCTCCGGTGATGGAACCATGTCTATTGAGGTTTACCATCCCAATAGAGAGGTGGCCGAAAACTACGCTATGGGTATTGCTTATGTTCTAGTCAATCATGGCTGGGACTACCATGGTGGTGGTGACCAGATTGAAATCAAAATGGTTGATCAACCCTATACTTCTATCAAACCAGCTTCCCCAAATCTTGTTCAAAACACTGTCCTTGGGTTGATGGCTGGGACAATGATCTCTCTAAGCATGATCATGCTTCTAAGCTTTAGGAAGCAAGAAGAAGACATATTCGTCCAGGCAGAAGATAATAAAGGTGAAAGTCTCTTTGATGAAGACAACAATAGCCCAAAAACTTTAATTCCTGAAACGGAGCGCGCTGATCTTCCAGAACGGATACCAATATTGGAGTCCGTACCGAGTGATGAACTTGAGGACAACGTTGAAACAAGTGTTCAAGAAAATCTACCGAGCGAAGAAAAAAGAGAAGCAACTGAGGAAATAACAAATCTACCCGTTGAAGATAAGTCTGATGAAGTGGACCAAGAAATCAAAACAAAGAAGGGTCCTCTTCCAGAAGAACTGAAAAGAAGTGGTCAAAAAGACCATTATCATCCAGCGAGTGTTAATTCCTGGGTAAGATCAGGAAAGTTTGATCCTCAACAATCTTAAATAGAGCAAAAACACCTCCTGTATGGGAGGTGTTTTTTGATTGGGGGCTAGTTCTAGCTTAGAAGGCTTTTAAGCTTGGCAACCTGCTCTGCCCAAGTAAAGCTCTGCTTGGCTCTTAGAAGGCCATTTTGACCCATCTGCTGACGTTTCTGTGGGTTGTCGAGGAGAGAAAAGAGGGCTTTTTCTAGCTCTTGGACAGTCTTGTTGTTTTTGTTGATATCTATTAATATTCCGGTTTTGCTGTCTACGACTGCTTCTGGGATGCCACCGGTTTTGGTAGAAACAACCGGAAGGGCGGCTGCGGCGGCCTCTAGAAAAACCAAGCCAAAGCCTTCCAGATCACCGGAAAGATCAAGGCTGGGCATAACAAAAATATCGGCAGTCGCAAATTGTTTGATAACTTCTTTGTCCGAAAGCTGACCGTGAAAGATGACGTTTTTTTCGAGCTTCAAATCTTTGACTTGATTCTTGAGATTGTTTTTTTCTTCCCCATCACCAACAATGTTGTAACTGAGGTCAGGGTATTTTCGGATTAACGGTCCAAGTGCCTCTATGACCAAGTGATGGCCTTTGCGCCTAACAAGTCGAGCAACGGTTAGTAAAGACAAATTATCTTTGCTTGGTTTTGTTGTAGGGGAGAACTTATCAAGATCAACCCCGGGAGGGATAATCTCTATTTTATCTTTATCTAAGTCAAAAATACCTGCTATTTTCTGTTTGATGATGTCTGTGGTGCAGATAATGTGGTCGGCATTCTTTAGGGTTGACTCTAAGGCATATGTCTGCAAAGCTCGATTCTTGGTGGTAATTTCAAAGACCTCTTTGCCGTGAACAAAAACATCATAGTGAAGGCCAAGACTGTTTTTGAGACGCATGGCAGACAAACCCAAAGGAAGAGAGTGGCCAATGACCAGTTTTTTGATATTTTCTTTTTGGACAATTTTTTTTATTTCTCGGGAGAATGAGAGGGTAGAAAGCTTGAGGTATTTGAGAGGGGAGTCAAAAGAAGTACGATAGATTTTGTAAGCTTGTTTCCGGTCAAAATCAAAATCACCGGGTTGTTTTTTGGTCAGAACCACAACCTGTTTGGAGGGGAGTCTCTTGAAAAGATTTTCCAAATGATTTTGGAGACCACCTTTTTCTGGGGGGTAGAAGAAAGTGGCCAAGAGTGTTTTTGGCATTGGTAAAGCTATTATAACACAATTGGCCATAATGTGGGAAAAAATGCTTGACATATTTGCCTAAATATATTATGGTTAGGAGCTGTAAATTGTCGGCTCTTTTTTTACAATTTGGTTCACAAAGAGCCCAAATCACGCCCTTAGGGGCGCATGACACAACTGGAGGAGGAATCATGAAAAAGTTGTTGGTCGTTTTGATGTTGGTCCTGGGACTCTTTACCTCGAAACCCGTTAAGGCGGGGATTGGGGTGCCGTTGCTCACAATCACTACTTCGACGAACTGCGCAGATCTTGAGCAGTTTGTCGTAAAAACCATCAACGAGAAAGTTGATGGTGGGGTGGTGCGTCTTAACTACCGTCTTCCCATGAAGTGGGGAAGAAGATGGGCGTATATCCAACAAGTTTCTGTATTGGCAAAAAAAGAAGGTGTAAAAACCATTTTTTTGATGCGATGCAGAAACTGGACTCGTGGCCGAGTCAAAGCTGATTTTGTTCTTACGAAGACGTGGGGAAGGAGTGGGAATCTCATAAAAAGAGACGGCCTGAGCTGGCACGCGGGAATTAAGATTCCGTTGAAGCTTGAAACGGCCAAGAAGCTCTTTTTGGAGAAGCTTCAATCTGCTGCGAAGGTGAAGAAATGCGGTGGAGAGACCTGCTTCAAAATGAAGTCAGCTGTTTCTAACGGTGGGTCAGATGATATACCAGAAGAGGATGGCCCAGGCGGCGGCACGACTCTGAGTAGGGGTCAGTGTCGTAGCGATACTGACTGTACCGATAAATGGAAATATCGGTACAGAATTTATTGCTACAAGAAAGTCAGGCTTGCCAAAGATCGGGGAGTTTGTACTTCCTGTGTCGGTGGAAAGGTAGGCGATAAGCAATGTGGCGAAGGCTACTATTGCTCAAAGACGAGAATTCGTCGCCACGATAGTAGACTGACTATCAAAACAATAGCCTCCTTCCCTCGTTGTTACAAGCGACGGA
>JAHIRA010000018.1 GCA_018818905.1 Patescibacteria group bacterium
GATATTAAGAATAAAAAAACAGGGGGAGAAGATGCTTCTGTTCAAGAAAGAAGAAAAGGGGAGTTAAGAGATGAAAGGGATAAAAAGAAATACAAAGATAATAAAGGGAATGAAATACTAAATGCTACTCAAGAAGAAAAGAAGAAGAACGAAGATGAGATTAAGAGATTACAAGAAGAAGAAAAAGAACTTGAGGATGCTTCCACAAGAGAATATATCTCTGAAGATCAAAGAGAAATATTTTACCGGGAAGCAGAAAAAGAAAATAAGGAGCTACAAAAGATGAAATCTCAAATAACCGAAGAAGCCGGTTGGCGGCCCATTGACTTTTTAGCTCAGCAAGAAAGAAGAAGCGCTAACCAAGAATCATCCAAAAAATATGATACCACTAACGAGGACGAACTAATTGCCTATAAACAAAATGCCATACGTCGTGATAATGTTACTGACGCAGCCGCTGTTTGTTTACAAGCAGCAAGAGTATCACACTTAAACGAGCTTATTAATACTACTAAAGCAACAGAAGATTGGTATGAAGATTCAGAAACCGGTGAAATGACCACTAAAGCAAAGGAAGGATCAAGACTGGTCTTTAAAGCGGGTGACGAATTATCAGCGGGCATTGAAGGATTACATGTTTTTGTGAAAGAGATATTTGAGAAGAAATTCAATTATGGAAAACAGGCAAGTTTAGCTTTAGAGAACGATCTTTCTAATATTGCGGAAAGTGTTTCTCACTGGACTTTTGGTCAGGCTGTTGGCAGTCGTCCTGATGGCCAGTTCTACCAACGGAAACGAGAGGAACAACAAACGCGGTGCTACACAGAACGATCTAAAAGAGATTTTGAAAAGCTTTATCGAGAAGGAAACCGTCTCTCTATTGGTACTGAAGAATGGATTGACCAAAAAGATCATTCTAAAGGACGCAAAGCCATTGTCAATGAATATGCGGCAATGGAAATGATGAATAAATGGGATAAACTAAAAAGTCTTGCGGACAGGGGTCGTTTTAATGTTAGCGCTTCAGAACATCTGATGCAGTTCAATAAACCGCTTATTGATAGAATTCAACAATCTGCTTATTCTACTGGCAGAGAGGGCGATTGGAGAAAGTTTTACGGAGACTTGCAGTCTCTGGGCGGCAAGGCAGGAGAAGTAAGAGATCTTACTAATGCCATTAGAGATATGAATAAGATGTTAAAGGGTATTAATCTACTTAAACAAAGGTAACTAATTTATGGCGGACAGGCTAAAAAACAAACTTCCTAGCTTAGAAGATCAAAAAACACTTGAGCAGCTCAAGCACTTTATTGATGTTTTTCAGCTAAACGGCGCTGTTGCCCAAGCCCGAGATCTAGCCGATCTTATTTTAGGCCTTTTGGGAACAAGCCCCAATTTTTCGGAAAAAGAACCAGAACTTTTTAAGAAATATCAATCCATCCTTATTCGCAGTCACTGGATTGCCTTGCCTATTCTAACCAATTCGGAAGTAGCGGAAATGTTTGAGAAATATTTTTTAGAAGGATTGGCCATGATGCCTGATATTGATCTTTGGGATAAACTAAAGGCCAAACTTACTGGTATGTTGATTTATGAAGAAAGAGATAAGCTAAAAGAGAAAGTAAGAAAAGCACTGGAAAGAAGTGAACAGCGAATTACCGATAATATTCTCATAGCGGAAACAGCAAAAAGAGATCCCACCATCGCCAATTGGATTCTTGATTTTACGGCCAATCTTAGAGAAAACATGTTTGATCGGGTTAAAGAAAACCAGTATTTTGTCAATAGTCAAAATACCAAAAGTCTTTCTGATAAAGAAAAGGAAAAACTCAAGATCCTCTTGGATATTTATCGCCGGTGCGGCCTTTCTTCTTTGACCACGGCAGGAATAGAAGAAGGTGTTACAGTAGATGAAGAAAAAAGAAAAGGAATCATCAAAGAAGGACAGTTTGAAGAGATTAAATCTGCTGAATACGATAAGGTTCTTCAACAGATCCAGAAATTAATGAAACAGAATCTTGGTGTTCCTCCTGCGGAAATGTCTCCAGAAGAAGTAGAAAAACAGCGCGCGATGTTAATGCAGCAATATCTTGGCCCAGCAGAAGAAAGACAAAAGATTCATCAAGAGGAAGACCGGTTAGAAACAATCAGCCAGGGCGATTTGTCTCCGGTAAGACAAGTTTTGTTAGAAGCAATTAATCAAAA
>JAHIRA010000186.1 GCA_018818905.1 Patescibacteria group bacterium
AACCAATCATGGCGTAGCAAGCGGCGTGACTTCTGGTAAAGCCGTAGCCGGCAAAAGGTTCAATAAAATCAAAAACTTTGGTGGCCACATCTTGGGAAATGTTGTTGGCTTGGCAACCGGCCAAGAATTTTTCTTTTTGTTTCATGAGCAGGGACTTGATTTTCTTACCCATAGCTTTTCTCAGGATGTCGGCTTCACCGAGGGTGAAGCCCGCTAAATCTTGGGCAATTTTCATGACCTGCTCTTGATAGATGGCCACGCCGTAGGTTTTTTCTAGGATAGGCTTCAATTTGGGGTGGATGTAATTGACTTGCTTGCGTCCGTGTTTGCCATTGACATAATCTGGAATCCACTCCATTGGACCGGGGCGATACAGCGAAACCATGGCAATAATGTCTTCGAATTCAGTTGGCTTGAGAAGTTTGAGATATCTTTTCATGCCAGAAGACTCCAGTTGAAAAACTCCCGTGGTATGACCTTTCTGAAACAGCTTGAAGGTTTCTTTATCTTCTAAGTCTATTTCTGAGATATCAATTTCTTCATGGCGAGTTTTCTTGACGATATTTAACGTTTTTTCAATAATGGTCAGGTTCTTGAGACCCAAGAAGTCCATTTTGAGTAGACCCAAGGCTTCCACGTTTTGCCAGGGATATTGAGTGATGACGGCGTTTTCATCTTGTGTGGAAATCTGAAGTGGGAGATAGTTGGTCAGTTGTCTTTTGGTAATCACAACTCCACACGCATGAGTCGAAGCATGTCTGGCCACGCCTTCAAGTTTCTTGGCGGCATCGAGTATTTTTTTGGCTTGCGGATCTTTGTTATAAAGTTCTTGGAGCTCGGTTACTTTTTTTAGAGCATCATCTAGATTGGTAAACATGGGAATCATCTTGGCCAGCTTGTCGCAGTAGTCATAAGGGTAATCAAGAGCCCGACCCACGTCCCTAACCGCAGCGCGAGCGGCCATAGTTCCAAAGGTAATAATTTGAGCCACGTGATCTTGGCCATATTTTTGGGCGACATAATCAAGGACTTCATCTCTTCTGGTATCAGCAAAATCAAGATCTATATCAGGCATGCTCACTCTTTCGGGGTTGAGAAATCTTTCAAACAGAAGGTCGTACTTGAGTGGATCAATGTCTGTAATGTTGGTGACATAGGACACCAAACTTCCAGCGGCACTGCCACGACCCGGGCCAACTATAATGCCTTGGTTTTTGGCAAAATTAACAAAGTCTTGCACTATCAAAAAGTAAGTTGCGTAACCGGTTTTTTTGATAACAGATAATTCAAAATCAAGACGTTCTAGAATTTCTGGGTCGTCAACTTTATTTTGGCCATATCTGTTGACTATTCCTTTGATACATAATTCTCTCAGATAAACATCGGGATCTTTGGCCTTGGGAACCTCGTAGTAGGGAAGTCTAATTTTTCCTAGCTCAATCTCTAGATTGCAGCGGTCGGCAATAGCAATAGAATTACTGATAGCTTCTGGCACGTCTTTGAAGAGCTCGGTCATTTCTTCTGTGCTTCTGAGAGCAAAGTTGTCGCCGACCATAGTCATTCTGTCGGTGTCATTAACTTTCTTTTGAGTCTGCAGACAGACCAAGATGTCTTGAATTTTGTCGTCGTCTGACTGTAAGTAGTGAACGTCGTTGGTGGCAATCAGAGGAAGATTGCAGCTTTTGGCTAGCTCAATCACGCCCTTGTTAGCGATCTCTTGCTTGTCTATACTGGGGTGATGTTGAATTTCCAAAAAGAAATTTCCTTGGCCAAAAATCCGTTCATATTTTTTGGCGATCTTCTCGGCATTTTCTTGTCGACCGGCAATTATTTCTTGAGGGATATGTCCCTGAACACAAGCTGACAAAGCAATCAGGCCTTCGGAGTATTTTTCTAGAAGTTCGTAGTCAATTCTGGGCTTGTAGTAGAAGCCTTCGAGGTGAGCCTTGGAAGTTAGCTCAATGAGATTGCGGTAGCCCTGGTGATTTCTGGCCAAGAGAACAAGGTGATAGGGAGAAGTGTCAATTCTAGGTCTTTTTTTCTTGCGGCCGTTTCTAGCAATGTAGGCCTCCATACCAATAATAGGTTTGATGCCGGCTTCTTTGGCCTGTTGGTAGAAGTCAATGGCACCATAAAGAACTCCGTGGTCCGTCATGGCGACAGAGGACATGTTTTGTTCTTTGGCACAAGTTAGAAGACGGTCAATTCTGGGCAAGCCGTCCAATAAGCTATAGTGAGTATGAACATGAAGATGAGTAAAGTCTGTCATATCTTTCCTTTTA
The DNA here is from genome assembly GCA_018818905.1 of Patescibacteria group bacterium. GTDB lineage: Bacteria > Patescibacteriota > JABMPQ01 > JABMPQ01 > JAHIRA01 > JAHIRA01. The sequence goes on from JAHIRA010000186.1 coordinate 2,283, forward strand.
TGTCTGGAATTTTGCCGTCATTTTCTTTTTCTATGGTGATTTTGCTTTTCCTTTCTTTTCTTCTTTCGAAGTAAAAAATAGTACTAATGACAATGACCAAGATACCCACCACCAGCAAGAAGGTAAACAGAATCCAAGAGAATAAAAAGTGTGAAGTTCTAACCAAGAAATCAACGGCTTGATGTCCAATGGCGGTACTGTCCAGAATGTAAACAATGAGGAAGAATAAGAAGAAGTATATTAGCCCGCGTTTGATAATTTTTTTGATGAGAGATGTTTTTCTTCCAAAGAAGCGACCAACTTTTGACCCAACTCCTCCTTTTTCTTTCTGAGAATTGGTCAGAAAGCGAATGGCTTCCCAATAGGCGCTGAGAGTAGCCTTGGCTTCTTCGTTGTCTACTTTGGCGTCTATGTCTGTTTCTATTTTTTTGGTGACCAGTCTAGCCGTCTCCAGCTCTTCAAAGTTGTCAATAATGTTTTTGGCCGGGATAAGGCGAGTATCGTTGTTTTTTCCAGCATACCCTAGGCGCTCCAAAATTTCTCCCAAGATTTTTTCTGTCTCAATCAGGGCCATGGCGCTGCCGCCTCTGGTTTTTTCTTTGAGATAACTTTCGACCAAATCCAATGAGAGATTCTTCTTATGCTCTTTGCTGTCTTCTTTTTTTCTTTTTCGTCTGAATTTCATGTTTTGTTGATGTTTTGACTTGGCTTCATTTTATCGTGCGACGAGGTGTTTGGCAACCCCGCCGTTTTTATTCGATAATTGATTGTGATCTCGCCTGCGGCGGTGTCCCTACGGAATTCGCTGGCTCCAGGCTATGCCTGGAGCCTAAGTGCAGACATAAAAAAGTAAGAAGAAGTTCAGAAAAGCATTTCAAGTCGTGCCTGATCAAAAAAAAGCTCCAACCAGTAGTTGGAGCCAACTATCACATTGAGATGAGTTCAAAATCTATAGCTTACGCGTCTGCTTTTTTCTCTAATTCTTTTTTGGCGCGAGTGGCTCTTTTTTTGAAATCTTCTACGCCTTCTTTCATGTCATCTTGCATTTGTCCGGCTCTTTTGATAGCCTTTTCTTTGGCTTCGAGGACATCTTTTTTGGTCTCGATGGCTTTCTTCTTGATCATTTTGCGGCTTTCTTCACCACTTTGTGGAGCGTAGAGAAGGCCTAGAGCGGCGCCAATGGCTCCGCCGATGATGACGCCGGCAACAAAGCCAGCGGGTGAACAATCTCTTTGATTCATGTTTTTCTATTTATCTTTTTTTTGTTTACTGTCTTTAAAAACAGACAAAGCTTGTCTGATGCCCCGGAAGGTTTCTGAGAGGGAAGAGAGAGGCTTGATAATTCCATTGTTGATACCTTGCACGCTTTCATTGAGATCCACGAGAGTCTTGGTGGTCTCGTCAATGACGGGGTCAATTTTCTCTAGTTTTTTGTTGACATCAGCAACTGTCTTATTGCTTTCTTTGACAACTTTGCTAAAGTTGTAGATAAGGTGGCTAAGAAACCCACTTAGGGCCAAAATACCCACCCCACCAGCAATAAGAATAAAGTCTTCACTGGTCATGGTTTTTGTTTTAGTTAGCTAATTGATTGACTTACTAATGCCATTGTAGCATAAATAGTTGCTTTTGTCAAAAGGAAAAAGCTATGATATGCTAAGGGTACAAGTCTCTTATAATTTCCATTATGTCGGCCTTATTCAAAAAGAAATCCAAGGAAGAGCTTTCAGATCTTGAAGAGCGTCAGAAAAAGCTTTTGTCTCAAGAACAGAAAATAGATAAAGAGTATCAAAGCAAGGTTTTTATTGTTCGTCACAAGAGAACCATCTTTATTACTACTATTTTTGTGATTTTGGGCACTCTTTTGATTTTGGGTATTTATGGCGCTTACCTTTTCATCTCTAGTTTTTTTCCGGAAGAAGCAGTTGTTGAAGAAGTTATAGAAGAAAAGCCTCCGGTCGATTTCAAAATAACTTCTTCTGATACCGTGCTTCTCAAGGACACAACCAGAGGAACCTATGATGTCTTCACTCGTCTGACCAACAACAATCCAGAATGGGGAGTCAGTGCTTTGGATTATAGTTTTATTCTTATAGATAGCGCGGGCAATGAAGTTGGTCGCAAAGAGGGCAAGACTTATATTCTACCCAAGTCAAAAAGGTCTCTGATTGCGGTTAACGTCGAAGCTTCGGCTGCTGTCAATTCGCTAGAAATTCAACTCAAACCAGACAAGGTTCAGAAGCTAACCTCGGTGCCCACTATTGATCTGGAAGTTTTGTCTCCGGAATACCTTCAGAGTGGCAGCAAAGGGAAGGTTAGAGGAGACCTTCTCAACAGCAGTCCCTTTAGTTTTGAGCAAGTTGATCTCAATCTGATTTTGTATAATAAATATCTAGAGGTGGTGGGAGTCAACTCCACCAATGTGAGTTCTTTGTTATCTGGCTCGAGACGCAATTTCACGGCCAGTTGGGATAGTTATGATCCATCGGCGGTGCAAGTTGTGGTGGAACCCAATGTCAACGTCTTTAAATCAGATAATTTCATGAAATCTTATCAAGGAGGGCAGGAGCTTGAGTACTGATGCGTCGTTTTCTCAAGCTTCTCAAAAAGTTTGACTGGCCACTCTTTGTCACAGTTATCATTCTTTCGACTCTGGGTCTGGTTTTAGTCTACTCAACTACCACAACCGAAGAAGTGCGCTTTAGCAATGAGTTTACCAAGCAACTCATTGCTTTTGGATTTGGAGTGATACTTATTTTTGTCTTCTCATTTTTTGATTATAGTATCCTCAAGAATTATGCGTATGTTCTTTATATTGCTCTGATTATCTTGTTGATAATGGTGCTGATATTTGGTAAAGAAGTCAACGGGACCAAAGGGTGGTTTGACCTGGGATTTTTCCGTTTTCAACCGTCAGAATTTGGGAAAGTGGCCATTCTGGTCCTCCTGGCCAAATATTTTGCCAGTGTTTCCGGTCGCAACACTAGGTTTCAGTTCATTCTTATCTCTGGTATTTTGGTTTTCATTCCATTTTTCTTGGTTCTCCTTCAGCCGGATCTTGGTTCGGCCATGGTTTATCTGGCTATGTGGCTGGGGTTGCTGTTATTTTCTGGCATCAAGAGAATTCACAAACTTATTCTTTTTGGATCTGGGTTGGTGGTCACATGGATGGCGTGGCTTTTTATGATGCAACCATATCAGAAGCAGAGAATTGCTTGTTTTTTGAACCCGGAAGCAGACCCACTGGGGTTTTGCTACAACATTATCCAAGCCAAAATCGCAGTTGGTTCAGGTGGCTTTATGGGGCGAGGATTGGGTCAAGGCCCCATGGGACAACTTCATTTTCTTCCCGAGCAACACACCGATTTTATTTTTGCCGTGCTAACCGAGGATCTGGGTTTTGTGGGTGGTTTCTTGTTGCTGTTTTTGTTTTTTTTGATGCTGTCAAGAATTGTCAAAATTTGTCGCAGCTCACGGGATGAGTTTGGGATTATGCTGGCTATTGGGGCGGTGATTATGTTTGTGTTTCAAATCTTTACCAATATTGGTATGAACG
>JAHIRA010000019.1 GCA_018818905.1 Patescibacteria group bacterium
ACCAGCAGAATTTGACCCCAGAAAATATCTCGGACCGGCCAGAGAATCATTAAAAGAGCTTTATATTCATAAAATCAAAAAAGTCCTCAACTCAGAAAACAAGGCCTCATAACTCTCAGGTATGCTATAATGGTCTTACTAACCTTTCTGTATGATAAAAAGCTCCAAAAAATCTGCCAGCCAGAAAAAATCCAAAAACACTCTTGTTAGAGATGCGCAGATCGAAGAGATTGACCGCTCTTTACGCCCCGAATCACTAGATGATTTTATTGGACAGCAAAAAATCAAAGATAACCTGTCTATTTGTCTTGAAGCGGCCCAAAAAAGAAAGGACTCGCTGGACCATTTCTTGCTTTATGGCTCTCCTGGAATTGGCAAAACCAGCTTGGCACACATTATCGCCAAGGAAATGCGTTCCAATATCAAAATAACTTCAGGTCCAGTCATCAAGAAAGCCGGGGATCTGGCGGCTATCCTAACCAGCCTCAAGAGACATGATATTCTTTTTATTGATGAAATCCACCGTCTCAGCCAAACCGTCGAAGAAATTTTGTACCCGGCTCTAGAAGATTTTAAGTTAGACCTCATTCTAGGCAAGGGTCCTTCAGCCAAATCACTTCAGCTTGATCTCCCACCCTTCACTCTTGTTGGGGCCACAACCAAGATTGGCGCCCTCTCTTCGCCACTCAGGACTAGATTTGGTCATATTTACCGCCTCAACTACTACGAAGAACAAGATATCCAGAAAATAGTTCTTCGTTCAGCTCGTCTCCTCAAAATCGCTTTGCCAAATGATGCCGCCCTCGAGATAGCCAAAAGATCCCGCCGCACTCCCAGAATAGCCAATCGGCTCCTCAGAAGAGTCAGAGATTACGCAGAGGTCAAAGGTGATGGTTATATTACTTCTTCTCTAGCCACAGAAGCCCTCGAGCTTCTTGAAGTTGATAACCTTGGTCTTGACGAAGTTGATCGTCGTCTTCTAAAAACATTAATAGAGAAGTTCTCTGGCGGCCCGACCGGTCTTTCTACTCTCGCTCACGCTACATCCGAAGAAAAAGAAACTATAGAAGAAGTCTACGAGCCTTTTTTGTTACAACTTGGCTTTCTGGACCGAACTCCCAAAGGCAGAATCGCCACCCTGGAAGCCTATCATCACCTCAATATCAAACCACAAAAATAAATGCCAGCTTATTATTTGTTGATTGCTTTCTATGTTGTGCTCGCAGCTATAGTCATCATCAACTTACCTCTTGCCAGAAATATCAGTCGCTACCTTTATCTGGGCGACAATATGAGAGCTATTGCCATTTTTTACTATTCTTTTTGGGGCCTTGTTCTAGTCCTGATTCATATTTTTATTTTCACCCATAACTGGGACTATTCTATCTCACTTCATGACCTTCTCCCATTCTAAAAAGAAATTCACTTTTCCCGGAAAAGACCCCGACGAAGAGGTCTCTCTAGTCATTAGAAGATACTGGCTTTTCTATTTGTCTCATCTTTTTGTTGACTTACTCTTTCTTTTTGCCCCTATTATAGCCTACTTCTTTGTGAGAAAATTCCTTGATTTTGACCCAAGCCACTTTTATAGCTCTACCTTGCCTCTCTTAACCGCCCTTTACTATCTAGCCCTGTCGACTTATATGCTGATTGATTTTACCAATTATTACTTCGATGCCTGGATTGTCACCAATAAAAGAATAATTGCCATCGAGCAACGTACTCTCTTCAATCGTGTCATCTCAGAAATGTCACTCAGCAAAGTTCAAGACATTACCCTTGAAAGCAAGGGGGTTTTGGAAACTTTCTTTCATTTTGGAACTCTATATGTTCAGTCAGCTGGCAAAAAACATCGTTTTGTCTTTGAAAGCGTTCCCAAAATATACCAAACCAAAGAAACAATCAATAATTTGGTTGAAAAAGCTCCGACTTCTCCTGAACAATTGTCCTAACGCCTGGTTTCCTGTATGATAAGAATATCATAAGCTTCCTGCTACATGAAAATAAAAACAAGAGCCTTTATTTTTCTTGTTGGTACTACCCTTTTCTCTTTATTGGCCATTGGGTTATTTTTGCATCTCTTCGTCAATTACAAAATAACTTTCAGCGGCTCCGTTTCTCCACTAGATATTAGATGGGCTTATTTCATAGGAGCGGGAGTCGCTTTGTTTGTCTCCATTATCACTACCGCCTTCCTATCCAAAAAAGTTACTCGAGAAATCGAAGCTCTAAAAAAAGGAGTCTCGATTATCGAGAAAGGCAACCTCAATCACAAAGCCAGTCTCAAAGCCAACAATGAAATTGGGGATCTCTCTCGATCTTTTGATCGCCTGGTTCTAAGCCTCACTGAAGCCCAAAAAGAAACAGAAGAAAGAATTAGCAAACAAACGCAAGAAATCGCCGCAAAGAATAAAACTCTTCAAGACCAACAAATAAGCCTTGTTAATGTCCTAGAAGACATCAAGAAAGAAAAGATTATTTCCGAGAAGAGAGCTGAGGACCTCAAGAAATTCAAACAATCCGTAGAAAATTCTTCGGACATGACTGTTATTACTGATGCTGATGGTATCATCTTATATGCCAACCCCGCCACAACTCAAATCACCGGCTTTCCTATCAAAAAAGTCTTAGGTCAAAAAGCCGGTAAGCTTTGGGGAGGGTATATGGACGAAAAATACTACAAAAACTTCTGGAAAATCATCAAAAAAGACAAACAGACCTTCACGGGAGAAATAACAAATAAAAGAAAAAACGGACAGAAGTACATTGCCAACTTTTATGTCACTCCAATCTTGGATCAGAAGAAGGAGGTTAAGTTTTTTGTCGCTCTGCAAAGAGATATTACCAGAGCCAAAGAAGTCGATCGAATGAAAACAGAGTTTATCTCCCTAGCTTCTCATCAACTCAGAACCCCTCTCTCAGCTATGAAGTGGTTCATTGAGATGCTTCAAGATGGGGACGTAGGACAAATGACCAAAGAACAGCACCACATTGTAAAAAACGTCTACCAATCCAACCAGAGAATGATTGAGCTGGTTGAGGCTTTGCTTAATATTTCCAGAATTGAGTCCGGAAGAATCATTATTGACCCCGAACCAACCGACCTCAAAAAGCTCGTTGAAGAAGTTGTCAGCGAAGTCGACAACAAACTTAAAGAAAAAAAACAAAAACTCATAATTAGCATTCA
>JAHIRA010000020.1 GCA_018818905.1 Patescibacteria group bacterium
AAAGCGTTAGAAGCCTTGTTTTCTTGGATAAAACCAAGGACTGTATTAACCAATACGGCAACAAAAATTATCAGTGCATCAGGATAATGTCCAATGACTATCGTAATCGCACAGGCAAACAACAAAACATAAATGAGAGGACTTTTTAACTGCTCAAGAACAAGAGAAAATGCGCTCGGAGGACGTTTTTCAGGTAAGATGTTTAACCCAAATTTTTGTTGGTTACTTTTTACTTCTTCAAGCGACAACCCCTTTTCATTTGGAAACATAGTACCATTCTAACGTATTCATTTTGTAGACAATAATTATGTTTAATCTGATGAAAATTGGTAAAAAAAAGACCACTCATTTTGAGTAGTCTTGTTTTTAAGATTGGCTATTTTGAATTTTTGACGATCACCATGGGTTGCATCTTCAGAACAACTGCGATGGTCAAGGTGCCCGTCTTGTAGAGCTTGAGGGTGTTGGGATTGAGTGCCTGAACCATCATCTGTTCTTCGGTGATCTCAAGTGCTTCGAGGAACGTTGGGACATCTTTCACAACTTCGGCAAATATCTCTATTACTTGCCCCATTGCATCCAGCATCATTTCGGCCACTTCTTTGGCATCCATCAAGCCGAAAGAATCTTTGGGCATCGCGGCAACAACCTTCTTTACGTATTCGTTATCGACAAGGTAGCGCAGGAAGGCAATCTTCGCATCCATCAGGGTAGCGAGGGTCACGACATTGTCGAGGTGATCTTTCAGCGCTTCAGGAATGCCGAGCATGAACGGGTCGGTGACGGCGAGGACTGAAGCGGGCTGAGCCGAGTATTCAGGATCCTTCATGAGGGCGGCCAAAATCTGTTTACCAGTGATCTTTGGCATGGTTTCTCCTTGGTTTAAAGAACTTGGAAATCTGAAGCTAGTTAGCCTCAAGTTGATCTTGGGTATTATACCACCCCAGCCTCGATATGTCAAGTTATAGGACATATCCCATTCTGTTGCCGGACTAGGACTCGAACCTAGAATATTCGCCTCCAGAGGGCGACGTCCTACCATTAGACGATCCGGCAGTATACCCACATATTATACCTTAGCCACAAATTTGACCGGACACTGGTATTTGTTCATAATCATTGTTAATGAAGCCAAAGAAACTAGCTGGAGAAAACAAGAGATTAAAAGCAATAGGTCTATCTGTTTTGCTTATACCCACGCTATTTTTCCTCATATTCCTTGTTGGAGAAACTGTAGGAGGAGATATTTCCGGAATTAGTCATATTCTGCAGATAATTCCCATCATTGTTCTTGGCATAATAGGTTTGAAATATCCCTACATCGGCGGCCTAATTCTTACCATCATCGGTACAATACTTTTTATTCTCTATGCTATTTCTGCCGAGCTACAATCTCTCTTTCTAGGTCTAATAATTTTTCTTCCCCTTATTATTTCAGGAATATTACTTATTCTTTCTGCGCGACGATAATTCCAGTCGATCTGAAACAAGCCAGTTCTTCGTCGGTAAGGCCAAAATCTTTTCTCCACAACTCTATTAGATAGGGGATGGTATAAGACTCTCGATACTGTTCCTTCATCCCTAGTAGCTTGAGAACTCTGTCGTACTGTTCAAAAGATACCGGCACGTAATTTTCCTTTCCCTCTCTTTGCCAGTTATCCTCATACATATACTTGAGCAAAAAGTGATTCAACTGTTTGGTTGATACGATTTGTCCAAAGTATTTTTCAAAGTCCGTAATCAAATCTGTCAGTTCAACTTTATTTTTAATTTTCTTTTCGATAGTCGAAAGCCACAAGTCCGACTGATTCATATAGTCATAAAGAATCATGTCCCTTATTATCAGTGTTCCCTCTGGTTTCATCATCTCATGTGCATCGGCCAAGGCCTTTACTACGGTTGAAGTTCCTTCCCCATAGCTAAAAAACTCATGCAAAACCGAACAAAACAATACCACATCAAATCTTTGTGAATTGGCCAATCTTTCTCTTAGAAATACATTTTCAAAAGTAACGTTTGGTTTTCCGACAGCTTTTTTCTTTGCTATTTCAATAAACTCATTACTAAGATCAATACCCACGAAATTAATACTCGGAAACATTTCCGCCAAGGCTAGTGTCACTGTTCCATCGGCACACCCCACATCCAGAACTGTCTTTGTCCCTCTAGGTATGAAATGGGCAATCCTTAGCTTTTCCTGTAATGGCTTACTCATTCTTTCCAAGTATCTCTGCGGATTAGCTATTTCGTCCATGTATCTATGATATCAAGTTCATTACTTTTTTTACAGACAACACTTTTCCGAAGAAAAACCAGCCCATTCGGACTGGTTATTTATACATACAACAAAGATATAAAAGAAATCTATTTCTTTGTGTCAGACAAGACCTCGTGCTGAACTCTGTTCAGCCATTCTGCAGTCCCCGCTATTTCAGATGGATATTTTTCTCGTAATCTTTTCAATTCTTCAGCTGTCAACACACTCACTTTTTCTGTCTCCATCTCTTCTTTCTTTGGATCAGTCTGAGAACCATCTGGTAGCATTTGAGCCTCCTTTCAAGGGGCAATGGGGGTATCCGTTGTCGAATATTTATAGAGCCCAACTTGGCCAGTAACTTAGTCAATGTTCTACTCTAAGGTGTTTTACTGCGCTGATCATAACTCATAAAAATACGTTTTTCAACTATTGACTTTTACATATATTAAGCCCATAATAAAGATTTCGTGTTCACGCAACAACGACTGCTTCCCATTGACATAGTTTGGCTTTTCTTTTACACTATTCTTACCCAAACAAACACCGAACATGTCCAATTTAATTGAACCATTAGCTTCAAAAATTCGCCCCAAAAATATCACCGAGTATGTTGGACAGGATCACCTTGTGGGTGAGGGCAAACCCCTTAGCCAAGCCATAAAAAACAAACACATCTTTTCTTTTGTTCTCTGGGGTCCTCCAGGTACTGGTAAGACTACCATTGCCCGTATTTACTCAGATGCCATCGATGCCGACTTCTACGAGCTCTCTGCTGTCTCCGCTGGTAAGGACGACATCAGATCTATCCTC